>NZ_AP018690.1:300000-600000 GCF_002157735.2 Vibrio aphrogenes | reverse complement strand
AGCCAAAGAGAAGCTTGCAACACACTAGAAGGTACGGTTGCCCAAGTTACGACTTGTTCACTGACTCGGCCAAAACGCATACGAATCCCTTCAATGGGACTGATTACTCGCATTTGACGAGATTTAGCCGCGAAAAATAGGTAGTTACAGAAGTAACCAAGTGCGTTTGCGAAAAAGATAACCGCAATAGACAAGCCTACATCTAGCGCTTTACCCATGACGCCGGTGAAAGTCATCGCACTTAACGCTTGTAAAAAAGCGGTAGAGCCGACCATCCACCATAGCATTTTACCGCCCCCTCGAAAGTATTCACTGGTCGAGGTTGTTGCTGAACGAAACATCCATCCAACCACAATCAAGAAGATAAAGTAGCCTAAAACGATATAGATATCGATGTTCATAATTTAGCCTTTATTCAGTTCAAAGTAATAAGAAACCAACTTGTTTTACTCCTGAATTCATCACGCTGTCAAAATTGGTTGTCCAATTGGTCGACCTTTGTCACACATTTTGTATTATTAATAATCAAATACTATAAATGGGTGTATCTTATTACTCAGAGTAGATTGTGGTATGAATAGAGATTTAAGGTGTACTTTTATGACTAAGACCTTGTTTAATGAGGTTATTTCTCGTGACGTCAAGATGGTTCATATTGGGCTTGGTGCGTTTCATCGGGCCCATCAAGCCTTATATACCAGTGAATTGAACGATCAAAAAGAGAGCGAAAACTGGGCAATTGCAACGGTGAACTTGTTTGGATCTCTTGATTTGGTTAACCAACTGAATCAACAAAAGCAGCAATATGCGGTTTTGGAAAGGGGGAATGAAAAAGACGAATTAAAAATATCAAACTCAATTGCTTATGCCTATCATCCGGCTGAGCATGGGGTTGAAACGATCGTTGAGTTGATGGCCTGTGAAGCGATCAAAATTGTCTCCTTGACCATCACTGAGAAAGGTTATTGTATTGAGCCAAGCAGTGGAAATTTAGATCTCAATAATCCCTTAATACAACATGATGTGTCTTCACCGATGCGGCCTCAATCTGCCATTGGTTATATTGTCGCGGCTCTAAAACTGCGTCAATTAAGGCATTTATCTGCCTTTACGGTTTTGTCTTGCGATAATATTCAACAAAATGGTGATGTGGCAAAAAAAGCCATTATCAGCTACGCCCGTTTGATTGATGCTAAGTTGGCGCAATGGATTGAAGATAACGTCACCTTTCCTAATACCATGGTCGATAGAATTGTTCCGGCGGTGACAGCGGAGTCATTGCAGAGTGTTGAGCAAGCATTAGGCTATTTTGATCCTTGTGCGGTGACTTGCGAATCGTTCCGTCAATGGGTGATCGAAGATAATTTTGTTTGTGGTCGACCTGATTGGGACAAAGTGGGGGCACAGTTTGTTCATGATGTCCGCCCATTCGAAAAAATGAAATTAAGAATGCTCAATGGCAGTCATTCATTTTTAGCTTACTTAGGATATTTAAGTGGTTATCAATATATTTCAGAAGCGATGGCTGACCCATATTTTAAAGCGGCTATTGTGGATTTTATGCTTAATGAACAAGCGCAAACCTTAGCAATGCCAGACAATATTGATGTCAATCAGTATGCTGATTTATTGGTTGAGCGCTTTGAAAACCCTAAACTGCAACATCAAACCGCACAAATAGCCACCGATGGAAGCCAAAAATTACCACCAAGATTTTGTGAATCAATCAAGTGCCTACGAGTGAAAGGTCAGAGTACTCAGTGGTTAGAGCTTGCTGTGGCTGGCTGGATGTTTTATGTGACGGCGCAAAAAAGCGAGTTTAATGACATCATCGTTAATGATCCTTTAGCTGAACGCTATCTGAGTATAAAAAAACAAGGCCTCACTCCTTCTGAAAGAGTGAAGGCGCTATTTGCCATTGAAAGTATTTTTGATAGTGAAATCAGTCAGGATAAGGAGTTTGTTGAAAAAGTCGCTTTGAGGTATGAAAGTTTTTTACGTCATGGAGTCAAAGAAACACTCTATGCTTTGGTTGATGAAACCCCTTTGGTTGATGAAAAACCGCTCCGTTAACGCTGACAAAAGATAAAGTTGAGAAGACAATGAAGTATAAAAACCAAGTAATTCAATTTGAAAATAACCGCGTTTGGCGTTCGTATTTAGGTGGCAAAACCTTAGATAGCCTAGGAGGGGCGCAATCTCCGCAAGACACGCACTTTCCGGAAGAATGGATTGCTTCAACCACCAAAGCCGTTAACCCGGGCAGAGAGGACATACAAGAAGGGGAGTCTATTGCCATTTTAGGCAACGAGAGAATCCACTTTTCACAATTAATTGCCCTCGACCCTGATTATTTCCTTGGAGAGAAACACGTCGCCCAATACGGAGCAAATCCAATGGTATTGGTGAAGTTTCTCGATTCATCAATTCGGCTACACTTTCAAGTTCACCCAACAAGAGATTTTTCATTAAAGCACTTAAATTCAAATTCAGGTAAAGCAGAAGCGTATTATATTTTAAAAGTTCGAGATGAGGTACAAGACCCTTATCTGTATTTAGGCTTTCAAAACCCGCCCAGCAAAGATGAATTAAAAGAGATTATCCTCAAGCAAGATATCACCAGTTTGAAATCATGCTTTAAAAAAATACCGGTTAAAGAGGGAGAGTGTTATTTCATTCCCGGAGGGATGCCACATGCCATCGGTGAAGGCATACTCATGATTGAAGTCATGGAACCTTCCGATTGGGCGGTTCGATTTGAATTTGAGCGAGGTGGCTATACATTGCCAGAAGAAGCTAGGTTCATGAAAAGAGATTTGGACTTTTGTCTGGATGTTTTTGATTACTCGAAACACTCGGTTGCTGATGTGATCAAATACAATCAAAAGCAACAGCGCCTAATATTGGATTATGGAAATGGCTCAGGGAAATATTCATTAATTGATGAAACAACAACTGATAGATACCGTGTATGTTTATCAAAAATTAATGGGCAAGTGACCAAATCGGAATCTGAGTTTTATATCGGCATTATTAGCTCTGGGCAATGTACTCTATTCATTGGTGACGAAGTCTTACACTTGAAAGAATTTGATAAGTTTTTCTGCCCAGCAGGCTTAGACAGCATCACCATACTTTCTGATGAGGGTGTGGATATTATAGAGTGTTATCCACCTGAACATAATGGCTGATAATTATCTTTAAAAATAGGTTTGAGAATGAATCAGCACAAAAATAACCCCTTATGCTGGGGTTATTTTGTGATTTTTACTGATGGGATGGATTCAAATAAATAACCATCAAAATGAGGGTCATCAAAGTCTGATAACTCTAAGAGTCGATTTTTAACATTTTCTAAGTGTTGCCACATAGCATGTTTAGCTTCTACGGGCGATTTCTTGCGCATGGCAATGAGGATGTTTTGATGATCCTTTAACCATTCTTCTTTGTATTCTGTGGTTTCTATATGGCAGTGTAATTTGTTCCACATAGAGCTAGATTCTCTTCTGTCCCACTCATGTTTAAGAATATCAACCAGCACGGAGTTTTGTGTCGCTTGAGCGATAGAAAGATGGAACAGTTTATCCCCTGTTGGGTTAATGACCTGATTTTTGAGGTCATCTTGTTCAATTTCTAGCGCTTCTCTCATGCGTTCGATATCGGCGGGTGTCGCTTGTAGGGCGGCAAATTCGGCGATATTACTTTCTAACAATTGCCTGGCTTGTAGCATCTCGAACGGGCCGACATCTTCATTTTCTTTAATGTTAACGACGTTAGGTAAGTTGATGACGTAGACCCCAGAGCCTTTTTTCACTTCAACTAAATTTTCCAGCTCTAACATGATAATGGCTTCACGTACCACGGTTCGCCCAACGTTTAATCGTTCAGCAATGTCTCGCTCAGGTGGCAACCGACTTCCAACCGGATACAGGCCATCTGAGATTTCTTTTCTCAAGGTTAAACCTAACACTTGGTATGCACGTTTGGGGTCATAATTTATCATTTCTTAGATGATCTCACTCAATAATAAAGCCGTTGAATATTCTTTTATCGATGGGCCATGCTTTTCTCGAACGGTCATAGTGTACATGGACTCAAGGGGAGATGCACGATTCTGAGAAGCGTCAAATCATACTACTCACCATCGGAGAGCCTTGTTATTCATTCCAAATTGTAGGGTTGAGAAAAAGTCATTAACCTTAGCTACTAGATAGCTATTATATCACTTTTATATCAAACGGTTAGACTTGTTATTGTGACACTCTTATTCGCAGTTGAAGTGAGTTATTTAAAAAGAAAAAAGCCCCAGCCGGGGAGCTGAGGCAAACCATCATTCAGGGTCGGAATGATAAATTAGTTCACTTTGCTGACGGCGTCTTTGATGAGAGTACCAAGCTCGGCCCATTGCTCATTATCAATGAGTTGTGTTGGTACCATCCAAGTTCCGCCACACGCTAATACCGCGGGGATGCTTAAGTAGTTGTCAATATTGCTTAAGCTTACGCCGCCGGTTGGCATGAATTTAACTGGATACACAGCGGTCAGTGCTTTTAGCATGTTTACGCCACCAGAAGGTTCTGCTGGGAAGAATTTAACGGTTTTTAAGCCCAATTCCATTGCTTGCTCAACGAGGCTTGGGTTGTTTACACCCGGAACGATTGGCATGTTTTTAGATTGGCAGTATTTTACGGTGGTCGGGTTTAGCCCTGGGCTAACGATAAAATCCACACCTGCATCAATCGCTTGATCGACCTGCTCTGGGGTTAAAATAGTCCCCGCGCCGATGAGCATGTCTGGGTAGGCTTCACGCATTGCTTTGATTGCACCTACTGCCGCTTCAGTACGAAAGGTGATTTCAGCGCATGGCATACCATTTTCCATTAAGGCTTTCGCCAGTGGTAGGGCATGCTCTACTTTATTTAAAGCAATAACAGGAATGACTTTTAATTGTGCAAGTTGTTGATCGAGTGTCGACATAGTAAATCCTTAAAAAACTTATAATCCGATATTTGGCATCGCGGTTTGTGGAATGATCGCACCTTGATATTGAATCACGGTGCCCGCGACTAAATGACCAGATAAGGCAGAATCTTTAGCACTGTGTCCATTGAGGCGTTTGGCTAAGTATCCAGCGCTAAATGAGTCACCGGCTGCGGTGGTATCGACCACATTGTCAATTGGCTTGGTTGGGACGTATTGGATGGAATCTGCTTCAATCACGACACAATCTTTGCTACCGCGTTTAATGGCGATTTCTTGTACGCCTTGTCCTTGGGTGCGCGCAATGCACTGTTCAATATTGTCATCACCAAAGAGGTCTTGTTCATCGTCAAAGGTCAATAGGGCAATATCGGTATAACTTAATACTTTCAAGTAAGCTTGTTGAGCCGCTTCGATTGATGGCCATAATTTTGGTCGGTAATTATTATCAAAAATGACTTTACCGCCTTTGGCTTTTAATTGGCTCATTAGGTTGAAAAGCTGTTCACGACCATTTGGAGTGAGAATGGCTAAGGTGATGCCAGTTAAATAAATAGCATCAAATTGCGCCAGCTTCTCTAATAACGCTGGGCTTTCTGGTTGATCGAAAACATATTTGGCTGCAGCATCATTACGCCAATAAAAGAAGCTACGTTCACCGGTGGCATCCGTTTCGATGTAATACATACCAGGTTGTTTGTTCTGTAAACGCAAGATATGTTGTGTATCGATGCCTTCATTGTTCCAGCTGTTTAGCATGTTTTGGCTAAAGCTTTCTTGGCCGAGAGCGGTAATGTAGCTGGTTTTCACCGGGGAATTTTGTGTTAGGCGCGACAAATACAATGCAGTATTGAGAGTATCACCACCAAATTTTTGGCTCAGAAGCTCACCAGACTGTTGCAGTTCGATCATGCATTCGCCAATCACAGCAATATTGAATGTTGTCATATTTACACCTAATGGGTTGCTTATTTTAAAAAGTCTTCACGTGCTGGAGAAAACATATCTAATAGAATGCTGTCTTGCTCTAACGCAACAGCACCATGTTCCATGTGTTTACGAGCAATATAAGCATCGCCTTTTTTCAGAACGCGTTTTTCACCATTGATTTCTGCTTCAAAGCTGCCTTCAACCACATAACCAATTTGGTCATGAATTTCGTGAGTATGAGGAGCACCGATAGCACCTTTATCAAAGCATAAGTGTACCGCCATTAGGTCGTCAGTATAACCAACAATCTTACGCTTAATGCCGCCGCCAATTTCTTCCCATTCGTGTTCATCAATTTGGAAAAAAGGATTTACTAGACTCATGTTGCCTCTCTAATTTTTATATTCAATAAATGATTAGCTGCATCATAACCGAAAAATTCTTTTGTAATACAATATCTCTATTTGTTCGTGATGTAAGTCAAAAAAATAATTATAAACCGGAGGTGATTAGCTTAGGTTATGGCTAAACGTCCTTTAGTAATAAAGACTTTTTCAAATGATTATGACGGTATTATAAATGTGACTTACTTCTTTGTTTGATAAAAAGTGAGGTGATATCCAAGCCTTATTGTATTACTTTATCCGCAATGATATTTAATGTTATCGCTTGAGGGTAAGTAAGATGAGTAATGAATTGGCTGCCGTATTATTAAGTGCAGAAGAAGTGTTAGAGCTAAGAAAGGAAGTGGGTCGCGATAGCTTAATGGGCAAAACTATCGCCACCATTAAAAAAGATGTGGATGCGTTTATGGCCTTAGAATATGACGTACCTGGCCATGGTGAAGCGGGGGGTTATGAACACAACCGCCATAAGCAAAACTACAACTATATGAGCTTAGCAGGCCGTCTGTATTTGATTACAAAAGAAAAAAAATACGCGCAGTTTGTTGCTGAGCTTTTAAGCCTTTATGCCGATAAATACCTGCAATTTGATTTCCATGTGCAGAAAAACACTAACCCAACGGGTCGTTTATTCCACCAAATTTTAAATGAACACATGTGGTTAATGTACGCTAGCTTGGCTTACTCTTGCGTGAAAGAGTTTATGTCTGAGACCGAATGCCAGCATGTTGAAAAAAACTTATTCCTTCCCATGCTGGATATGTTCACGGTGAAATATAGCCATGACTTTGACCGCATTCATAACCATGGTATGTGGGCAGTGGCCGCGGTGGGGATTTGTGGTTTGGCCGTGAATAAACGTGAATACCTTGAAATGGCGGTATTTGGTTTAGATAACTACGAACAAGGTAAGCAAGAGATGGGGCCTGGTGGTTTCTTAGCTCAAATCTCGCAACTATTCGCACCTTCTGGTTATTACATGGAAGGCCCTTATTATCACCGCTTTGCAATTCGCCCTTTATGTGTGTTTGCAGAAGTCTTGCACCGTCATATGCCAGAATTGGATATTTATAACTTTAAAGACAAAGTGATTGGCAATACGGTACAAGCGTTACTCGCGACGGCTTATCCAAACGGTGAGTTTCCTGCCTTGAACGACGCATCGCATACCATGAGTATTACGGATATGGGCGTACAAGTTGCCGTGAGTCTTTATAGCAAACATTACGGTTTAGACGATAACTTATTAGGCATGGCGAAAATTCAAAACCAAGTGTGGCTACATGCGTGTGGTTTAGAGCTGTCTCGTGCTTATGAACAAGCGATGGCTGATTCAAAAGAGATTGGCATGCCATTTTGGCCAAGTGTTGAGCTTAATGAAGGCCCTGAAGGTCACAATGGTGCTCAAGGCTTTATTCGCATGCAAGACGACAAAAAAGACGTATTCCAATTGGTGATGAACTATGGCCAACATGGTATGGGGCATGGTCACTTTGATACGTTAGGTATTACGTACTTTAACCGTGGTCAAGAAGTGTTACGTGAATATGGTTTTGGTCGTTGGGTGAACGTAGAGCCAAAATTTGGTGGTCGTTATCTTGATGAGAATAAATCGTACGCTCGTCAAACGATTGCACATAATGCCGTGACGATTGACGAGAAATGCCAAAATAACTTTGATGCAGACCGTGCCGATACCGTTCATGGTTTACCACACTTCTTCAAGGTGGATGACGCAACGGTGAATGGGATGAGTGCCTTTGCTAATGATCATTACGAAGGTTTTGACATGCAACGCAGTGTTTTCATGTTGAAATTAGAGGAATTAGAAGCACCGTTGTTGCTGGATTTATATCGCCTAGCGTCAGAAGACAATACTGAGCATCAATTCGATTATTCACATCAATATCAAGGTCAAGTGATTCGTACGAACTTTGACTATCAAGCAAATCAAGAGCTAGACACGCTAGGGAATGACTTTGGCTACCAACATTTATGGAATGTAGCGAAAGGCCAAGCACAAGGTACGGCGTTAGTGAGTTGGCTACAAAATAACACGTATTACACTTGGTTAGGCGCAAGTTCAAATGACAATGGTGAAGTGATCTTTACTCGTTCTGGTGCGAATGACCCAAGCTTTAACTTACGTAATGAGCCGGCGTTTATTTTACGTTCTAAAGGACATTCAACGTTATTTGCTTCAGCACTTGAAACGCATGGCTACTTTAATGAAGAGTTCGAACAATCGGTTGCGGCTCGTGGTCAAGTACAAGATATTCGAGTACTGGGTCATGATGAAGTTGGCTCTGTGGTTGAAATTGAAACTGCAAAATCGCTGATTACTTTTATGGTTAGCAATCAATTGGGTGCGACAGAAGAATCTGTTCACACGGTCGCAGCGAATGACAAACAATACACTTGGACAGGCTTTTACTCGCTAGAAGTCGTAGCGAAATAACGTATAAGCACAAACGTAAAAGCAAGATCCAAAGTAATTGAAGCAGGCAAGACGGCGCTCAATGAACGAGCGCCGTTCACAACGTGGTCGCTTCAAGTACGAAGAATATATCAGGAGAAAGAATAATGACTTATCAACCTCTATTAATGAATTTCGAAGAAGCGGCCGAGTTGGCCAAAGAATTGGGTCAAGACACCTTAATGGGTAAAGCGCTTGAGCGTGATATCCAACAAACCAATGAATACATGGTTAATGTGGGTATTGAAGTACCAGGACATGGCGAAGGTGGTGGCTATGAACATAACCGTCATAAACAAAACTATATTCACATGGACTTAGCGGGTCGCTTGTTCTTGATTACCGGCGAGCAAAAATACCGTGATTACATTGTTGACATGCTAACGGCTTATGCCACTGTTTATCCAACATTAGAAAGTAATGTCAGCCGTGACAGTAACCCTCCGGGTAAACTATTCCACCAAACCTTGAATGAAAACATGTGGATGCTTTACGCTTCTTGTGCTTATAGCTGTGTGTATCACACTTTAGAAGAAGCACAGAAACGTCAAATTGAAGATGACTTGTTTAAGCATATGATCCACATGTTCGTGGTAACGTATGGTCACGATTTTGATATCGTGCATAACCACGGTTTATGGGCGGTTGCGGCAGTGGGTATTTGTGGCTACGCCATTAATGACCAAGAGTCGGTGGATAAAGCGCTGTATGGTTTGAAATTGGATAAAGTCAGTGGCGGCTTTTTAGCGCAGCTTGACCAATTGTTCTCGCCAGATGGCTATTACATGGAAGGCCCGTATTACCATCGTTTCTCCTTGCGTCCGATTTACTTGTTCGCCGAAGCGATTGCTCGTCGTCAACCAGAATTGAACATCTATGAATTTAATGATTCTGTGATCAAAACCACTTCTTATGCTGTGTTTAAAACCGCCTTCCCTGACGGCACATTACCTGCGCTAAATGACTCTTCGAAAACCATCAGCATTAATGATGAAGGGGTGATCATGGCGACTTCTGTATGCTTCCACCGTTATGAGCAGTCTGAAGTGTTACTTGGTATGGCAAACCACCAACAAAATGTCTGGGTTCACAGCGCAGGTTTAACTTTGTCGAAAGCGGTTGCTGCGGCGCATGAGATCAAACCATTCAGTTGGGGCAGCCTTTACATGACTGATGGCCCGAAAGGGGAAAAAGGCGGCTTGAGTATTCTTCGTCACCGTGATGCACAAGATGACGATACTATGGCCTTGATTTGGTTTGGTCAGCATGGCTCGGATCACCAATATCACTCAGCGCTTGATCATGGTCACTATGATGGTTTGCATTTGAGTGTTTTTAACCGCGGGCATGAAGTATTACACGACTACGGATTTGGCCGTTGGGTTAACGTCGAACCAAAATTTGGTGGCCGTTACATTCCAGAAAATAAATCCTATTGTAAGCAAACTGTGGCGCACAACACGGTTGTGGTTGACCAAAAAACACAAAATAACTTTGATACAGCGCTTGCAGAATCTAAGTTTGGTCAAAAACACTTCTTCTTAGCGGAAGAGGATAAGTTCCAAGCAATGAGTGGCACCATTTCAGAATATTATGACGGTGTGGATATGCAGCGTTCTGTTCTGTTGGCTGAGCTACCAGAGTTTGAAAAGCCATTAGTGATCGATGTGTATCGTATTTTATCGGCTGAGCAGCACCAATATGACTTGCCATATCATTATACGGGTCAAATTATTCGTACCGATTTTGACTACCAAGTTGAAAGTAAATTGAAACCACTTGGTGAGGGTAATGGCTATCAACATCTTTGGAATGTGGGCTCAGCAAAAGTTGAAGGCAGTTCGCTAGTGACTTGGTTGCATGATTCAAGCTACTACAGCTTAGTATCGACCGCTCCAAAAGGTAGTGAAGTGATTTTTGCCCGCACTGGCGCGAACGATCCTGATTTTAACCTGCGTTCAGAGCCAGCCTTTATTTTACGCCAACAAGGCCAAGATCATGTTTTTGCATCCGTGTTAGAAACTCATGGTTACTTTAATGAGTCAATCGAAGCATCTGTAGGGGCGCGTGGCTTAGTACAGAGCGTTTCGGTGTTAGGCCATAACGCGACAGGGACTGTGATCGAAATTGCTTTAACATCCGGTAAAACATACCAATTTGGTATTTCAAATCGTCCAAACATGATTGATGTCGATGGACCTCAATCGGGCGAGCATAAAGTGGAATTTAATGGTGTCGTGTATCAATGGACGGGCGCAACTGCTCAGCTTTAATTGATTCAATAGATACGATGTTATGTCACTACCGGAATGCTCATTGAGTGTTCCGGTTTTTCCTTTTGAGTCGTTGGAGTAATGAATCAATGAATGGTTTGGATATCTCGATCATTGCTGGATATTTCGTGTTTATTATTATTGCTGCGTTCATTTTTAAACGCTTTGCTAAAACCTCATCGGGCTTTATTCGGGGTGGTGGAGCCATGATGTGGTGGATGGCAGGCGCTACCGCGTTTATGACCCAGTTTTCAGCATGGACGTTTACGGGGGCTGCTGCCAAAGCCTATGAGGATGGCTTAGCGGTCTTATTCTTATTTTGGGGAAATGCACTCGGCTTTTTTGTCGCCGCATTATACTTTGCAGCCAAATACCGAAAATTACGGGTTGATACCGCAATGGAAGTGATTCGAATGCGGTTTGGTAAAAGTTCAGAACAAGTGTTTACTTGGCTACAGTTTCCGCTAACCACTATCTCGTGTGCTATTTGGTTAAATGGACTCGCCATTTTCGTGGCCGCTGTATTTAGTATTGACCTCTACATCACAATTATTGGGGTGGGGGTGTTAGTGACCTTTATTGCGGTGAGTGGAGGCTCTTGGACGGTTTCGGCAACGAACGTGATTCAGTTGGTGTTGTTGATGGCTATCACTTTAACCGTTGGGGCTTATGCGCTCATTTATATCGGTGGGCCGGTTGAATTAGTGGCTCAATCAGCCATTCCTTCTGTCATGGGTACGGAAATGAACTACTGGCAAATCTTTGTGGTTTGGGTGGTGTTCATCATGGCGAAACAGACGATTGGCACTAATAATGCGATGTCTTGCTATCGATTCTTAGTCACAGTAAATGAAAAAGAGGCACGTAAAGCGGCTTGGGTTGCCGGCATCATGTTCGTCATTGGCCCTGTGATGTGGTTTATTCCACCTTGGGTAACTGCCACCATGAATGTGGATTTACAAAGTTTTTATCCAAATCTAGGCTCAAGTGCTAACAACGCAGCTTATTTGTTCTTTATCCAAAATTATATGCCGCAAGGGGTATTAGGTTTAGTGCTCGCGGCGATGATTGCCGCCACGATTGCCCCCATGACCACAGCCTTAAATCGTAATGCGGGTATTTTTGTACGTAATGTCTACCAATCGGTGATTAACCCTGCTGCGAGCGAGCAGCAACAAATGCGACTTAGTAAGCTCTCCACTTTAATTAATGGCGTGATTTCTATTGGTGCTGCGCTGCTGTTCGCTTCAATCAAAGAATACAGTTTTTTTGATTTGATGATGTTATTTGGTGCCTTATTACAAATTCCGCTCGCCATTCCATCGTTAATGGGCATGGTCATCGTTAAAACACCCGACTGGTCCGCTTGGGCAACGTTAGTGGTAGGCTTGACCGTTTCTTGTTTCATGCAATTTGTGTTCAATGTCGACTGGTTGCTACCTTGGTTTAATGCAGAAAGCTTTACCCATAGAGAAAGTGTCGATTTAACCGTTGTGGCGATGCTGGTGGCACAAATTGTGATCACCGGTGGTTTCTTTGCTTTAACTGCACTTTGGTATAAAGCGCCGCTCCATCAACGAAAACAAGAATTAGAGCGCTTTTATCACAATGTGAATACTCCCATCAGCCAAGAAGAGGAAGCCTCTGTCGATGGTAAACAAGGTGCCTATTTAGGACGTTTATCGCAAGTGTTGGGTGGCTTGATCATTCTGATTGGTATCGGCTTTGAGACAGGTGTGGATATGATTACCTTTATCGTGATTGGGGGCTTGATTTTTATTGCTGGAATCCAATTGTATAAGAGCCGCTTAACGGCAAGGCAAGTTGTAGAGGAGTCAGTGATTCCTAATGGTCAGTAGCTCAAGTTCAATGTATAGCTCAATAGGAAAAAGTGATACATAGATTCATTGGGTATTAGAAGGAATAAGGCGCGGCTCTGAACTCCAAAAGGGGTCAGAGCCGCATTTTGTTTTGTGTATTGGTTTTTGCGTATTGACTAAAGTTTATCGCTTACGGGTGGCAGCGCGCTGACTTAAACCGAATTAAGAGATAATAACTCGTGATTGTTCTTAAGCAAAATATTCGAGGCTTGTCGCGCTTCAACGGCGTTTCTATCGATAATTGCTTGATATACCGCTTTGTGTTCTTTGATACAAAAATGGCCACGCACCGAAGTGTGATTAAAGAAGGATTTATAAACGGTGGTCAACACGTTACCAAAAGGGGTAAAGAAATCATTGGAAGTTGACTGAAATATCAAGGCATGAAAATTTAAATCCGCTTCCGTCCAAGCGTCAGCGTCTTTCGCTAAGCTTGCTTTTTCCATATTCAGAAAATGTTTTGTAAGACGTTGACGTTGTTCTTGAGTGGCATATTGTGAGCATAATGCACAAGCTGCGGGCTCTATGGCTTTTCGTAACCCTAAAAATTGATCTAAGAATCGAGAAGGGTCTTCATTGTCTTTTAACCATTCTAATAATTGTTTATCTAAAAACTGCCAATGTTTTCTAGGTTGGATAAATGTGCCGACTTTAGGCTTTGAACTGATTAAGCCTTTAGAGGCCAACAGCTTGATCGATTCTCGTAAAGCCGTGCGGCTCACACCAAAGGTTTTGCATAATTCCAACTCATTGGGTAGTTTTGCGCCAACCTCAAGCTGACCATTAATGATTTGGGTTGCTATCTGTTGAGCAATATACACATTCAACCGATAGGTCATAGGAGTAAAGCAGAAGGATTCTTCCGTCATTGACATTTCCTCATTGGAAAAAAAAGCCAGCGTGATACTGGCTAAACAAATATTCCAAAATGCCGGATTGTGAGTGCAAAACTGAAATAACGGGTTTGACGTTTTCAGCTATTAACAAACAAATAGACAATTAAATAAAGTAGGTACCCTAACGCCGGACTAAAAACGAAAGGTAAATAAATAATACAATATGACTTTATTGTGTCAATATTAATCGCCTATTAAACTCGATTAACAATAGAATTTGTGATCAAGATAAAATTTATCTTTGCTATTTTTTAGTCACCTTAAGTCAATAAACATTTAAATATATTGTATAAGTGACTCATGTCACTTCCGAGCGGTTAAAAAAGCTGGTTGCTTTTATGGTAAATGCTACAATGTCCATAAATAAGACAAGGGGCTTTTGATATTATGTCTAACGAATTTAGTTCAATTTCTGGTTCAAAACGCAGTTTACATGTGCAAGTAGCACGTGAAATTGCCCGCGGTATTTTATCCGGTAAATTACCGCAAGGTTCTATCATTCCAGGGGAAATGGCTCTTTGTGAGCAATTTGGTGTAAGTCGTACTGCGTTACGCGAGGCTGTGAAGCTGCTTACTTCAAAATGTTTACTCGAATCTCGTCCTAAAATTGGGACTCGTGTGGTTCAGCGTTCTAATTGGAACTTTCTTGACCCTCAATTGATTGAGTGGATGGATGGTATTGCCGATAATGACGTTTTCTTCCACCAATTTTTAGGGTTAAGAAGAGCCATAGAGCCAGAAGCTTGTGCATTAGCAGCTAAGCATGCAACCGTTGAGCAACGCATTGAATTATCGGAAACTTTCCAGAAAATGTGTGATGTGGCTGCCAGTGTCAATACAGAAGGTTTCGATCAAAACCAATGGACGGCAGTCGATATGCATTTCCATAATTTGATTTTTAACTCTACTGGAAATGATTTTTATCTGCCGTTTGGTAATATCTTAATGACCATGTATAAAAACTTCATTGTGCACTCGTCACAAGAAGGGGGTTTATGTTTACAAGAACACCGAGATATTTACGAAGCGATCATGGCGGGTAATGCTGATAAAGCACGCGAATGTTCAGCGAACCATTTACAAGAATCGAAACACCGTTTACCTGCTTTAAGTTAAGCGGCTTGTGTTTTAGTTCAAATTTTTAGCGATTAAAGCCGTTAGGGGTCTTCCTAGCGGCTTTTTTATTATCCGAGTACCGCACAATAAGGTAATATTATTCATATTATAATAAGACCATGCGAGGGCGTATGTCAGACTCTTTAATTGCCAATGTTGAACAATATATTTCAACCATCGAGCCATTTAATAATTTACCAGCGGATGTCATTAGTGAACTGGCGGCTATTGTCCAAATTACCTATATCAGTAAAGGTGATATTATCGATCCGTGCACCGTTCAAAATGAAAAATATTTATATATCGTGCGTACTGGTGCAATCGAACAGCGCAAGCTTGATGGGCAATTACGTGCTCGTTTAGGTAATGATGACCTTTTCGGCTTTACCTTTTTAGATGGAACAGCAGAAGAAGCCAACTTATATACTGCAGTGGCACTGCAAAATTCATTACTTTACTTAATTCCGCATTCAGCCTTGCTGCGTTTATTTGAAAGAAAACCTGAATACGCGGAATATTTTGCCTCGCAAGCTCAAGTTCGATTAAAAACGGCTCATGATGTGGTGTGGTCAAATAAAGAAAAAGGCTTATTTATTAAGCGAGTTGGTGAGGTAGCAAGTAGCGTTATTCCCGTTGTAACTTCCGATATGACGATCAAAGAAGTGGCTCATGAGATGCGTATTGTAAAACGTTGTTCGTGTGCGGTGATCTATGAAAACGACGCTATTATAGGTTTGATTACTGACCGTGATATGACCAAAAGAGTGATTGCGCTTGAAGCTCCATTGAATGCACCAATTAAATCGGTCATGACACCTAATCCGTATGTTATTAGTCCTGATGCGCTGATTTTAGAAGCGGCTTCCATGATGATGGAGCATAATATTCGAAATATTCCTGTAGTTAAGGACGGTAAAGCGGTTGGTTTATTAACCACCACGCACTTAGTGCAAAACCACCGAATGCAGGCGATTTTCCTTATTGAGAAAATTAAATATAGCAATAGTGTGACAGAGCTGGCTCAGTTAACCGCAGAGCGACAAGCGATTTTTGAAGCGTTAGTTGAAGGTAAGGTGTCTTCGGACATCATCGGTAAAGTCATGTCGATGATCATGGACTCGTATATTCGACGTTTAATTCAAATAGCTGTGGACAAATTAGGTAAACCGCCGTGTGATTTTAACTGGATTACTGCTGGTTCTCATGCTCGTAATGAATTAAATATTACTTCAGATCAAGATACCGCTTTAATTCTGGCGGATACAGCGACTAAGAGCGATAAGATTTATTTTCGTCATTTAGCGTCTTATGTTTCCAATGCATTAGATACCTGTGGTTACGCTCTGTGTACGGGGAAATTTATGGCAGCAACTCCGAAATGGTGTCAGCCGTTATCGGTGTGGAAAGAATATTATAAAAAATGGGTACAGAACCCAGAGTATGAATGTCTTTTGAATATTAGTGTGTTTTTAGAAATTCGTTCTGTTTATGGTAATTCTGAATTTACGGATATTTTACGTAATGAACTCCATCAAAATATCAAACAGAATCAAAGCTTTTTGCCAGCTCTTGTCCGTGATGCCGTGAATACCAACCCACCATTAGGGATCTTTAACAGCTTGGTGTTAGAGAAAAATGGTGAACAAAGTAAAGTATTAAATATTAAGAAATATGCCATTAACTTGATTATCGACCTTGCGCGAATTTATGGTTTAGCGGTGGAGTGTGATTCATCGAGCACCGAAAACCGTTTTAGAGCTGCTAATGAAGCCGGGATTTTAAGTGATGATTCTTATAAGAATATTATCGGCGCTTATCATTTCATTGCTCAATTTAGATATAGCCATCAACATGAACAATTGAAGAAAGGGCTAGTGCCAGATAACTACATTGAGCCTAACACCTTTGGCAGTTTTGAGCGCCAGCACTTAAAGGATGCGTTTAGGATTATTGCTGATTTGCAGGATGCAGCAAAACTACGTTTTGGCTCCGTGGGACATTAAGTCTTTATTTTGGATATTGAATAATTTTCAGTTATCCATTGTTGAGTTAATTTATTTGGGAGTAAATATAAAGTATTACAAAGGACGCTAGGTAGCGTCCTTTATGGTTGAGCTAATTTATATTATTAGAATAAATCAGAGCTGATGTTGTCGAAGTAAGCAGTAGTTCCACCAGAGTCTGTATCACCAACATAGATAGTTAATTGAGATGGGGTCATTGTTGAATCTAACTTAGTTTCAGACTGTGTCATTGTATGCTCTATGCCATTGACAGATACAACGATATTGTCGTTATCCCAAGCTAGGGATAATGTATTCCAATCATCAGGGGTTAAGGTTAATGCTTCAAGTGGAATATCAGTACTACCAGCTTCAGCTTCAATGCCACCATCAGCTTGTAATCGTAGTTCAAAATAACGTGTGTCGTTATTTTTATCAGAGCCAATATTTATATAAGTGGTTTTTTCATTTGAACTAGGGATAAATACATCTAAAGATATTTCTCCTGTAAGAGTTGCTTCATTGATAAATTTACGCACAACGTAAGGCTTGTTACCTTTGACTTCACTAGCCTCTCCTTTGTTCACAGTCTCTTCTAAATCACTAACTTTTAATGAGTTAGAGCCACTTTTTGCCTGCTCTGAACTAACAGTGGCAATTGAGGTTCCATTACCATCACCTACAGTATTATATTCAATCCAAGCAGGATTCGCTTCACTGATATTCGTACCGTCAGCATAATCATCAAAAGTTTCACCGGTTCCGATGACAATGCCGGCATTTTCATTCGCCGCATTGACTGCACTTTTTATAACATCATTGCTAGATTGATTGGTGCCAGAAAGAGTTCCAAAAGCTGCTGTATCAATGGTTAATGCGCCGCTGGCTACAGAATAAGTACCATCGACTGGTGTTGCGCCACTTGCATCATAATAAGTAAAGGATAAAGATCCAGCTTCAATATCCTCAGTAAGAGTCGTTGGGCCTTTTACTTCATAAGTGCCCGGTGTTGCATCATCGTCGTAATAATATTGCGTTGTACCATCAAAAACATACACATTTGGCAAATCTACAGCATCAGCATAAGTTGAAACACCAGAAAGAGTTGCTGCTTCGCTAGAGCTACCAATTTCCCAGTAACCACCGGCTAAAGGAGAGGTTTCAACGACAGTTCCACCGCCAGAATTATCACCACCACCAGACGAACTGCCACCGCTAGAGCTGCCTGAATCACTACTAGAACCATCAAAGTTACAACCAGCTAAGGTTGTGGTTAATGCGAGAGCAATGAATGGTGCAAGCTTATTTAATTTCATAATCATCATCCTAATGTCGTTATCGTATGTGTGACCACACTTGTTATTCCTGTATTAATTGATAATTGGTTTACCCAACGTCAATATAAACAGTTTCATTATTATCTTTTAATAATACAAATGTTTTAGACTTTAATGTTTCAATTTCGTGATATTGGTTTTCTTTTTCTTGTTATTTTTAACATTTATTTGTTTTTTTAAATAAAGCGTATTTCTCAACTTATTGATTTGTTTTGTTATTTTTGTTTTGTGATCGAGTTAAAATTTATAATTGTTTTAAAATGTTTCGATAACATTTTTATAACTAAGTCACATTTGTAAAGAGATGCATTATCTTGGTTATTAAATTAGATGGTATTGTATTATTTATTTTGTGATCTAAGGAAAGAGCATGTTATCGAGACTGAACGTTAAATCTTCTAACAACACACGACTCTCATTGTTGGCAATGATGATTTCTTCTTTAATGTTAGTGGGGTGTGGTGGGTCGGATGAGGGGAGCGATAATGTCTCACCACCTGACAGCAGTGGCAACTCATCAGGGACAATTACACCTGATGTGGGATTGGATTCACAAGTCGCACCTTCGGAGAACTTTGATTTATCCGCTTGGTATTTAGGCCTTCCTATCGACCAAAATAACGATGGCAAATCGGACAGTATTTATGAAAAGGAACTGACTGCTGGATTTCAATATGAGCCCTATTTTCACACAGACATGGGTGATGGCGGGATGGTGTTTTTAAGCTACGTATCAGGCTCTAAGACTTCGACCAATACCAGTTATACTCGTTCTGAGTTACGTAGTATGTTGCGTAGCGGTGATACGACCATTAAAACCCAAGGTGTTAATATGAATAACTGGGTGTTCGGTTCGGCACCTGTGAGTGATCAGCTCTCCGCTGGTGGTGTTGATGGGACCTTAACGGCTACTTTGGCTGTTAATCATGTTACTACGACGGGAGATTCTTCCCAGGTTGGCCGTGTAATTATTGGTCAAATACACGCCAATGATGATGAACCAGTACGGATTTATTATCGTAAATTGCCGAAAAACTCGAAAGGTTCGATTTATATTGCCCATGAACCACGAGATGGCTATGGCAGTGAGCAAAAATACACCATGATTGGTTCGCAAAGCAGTAGTGCAAGTGAACCTAGTGATGGAATAGCTCTCAATGAGAAGTTTAGCTATCGAATCAAAACCAATGGTGATCTATTGACGGTGACTATCATGCGAGATAACAAACCGGATATAGTGCAACAAGTTGATATGGTAAATAGTGGTTATAACTTAGGTGGGCAATATATGTATTTTAAAGCCGGCGTTTATAATCAAAATAATACCGGTGATGCGAAGGATTATGCTCAAGCGACTTTCTATCATTTAGAACATGAATATGGAAGAGTTAAGTGATTTCTTTAAGTAATACTAATAAAGGCGAATAGCGATAAGTTATTCGCCTTTATTGTTTTGTTTATTTAGACATAAAGGGAGTTGTTTAGTCATGATGTTAAATTTTTCGATGAGAATTCAGATCTTGAGCAAAAATTTAAATTAAAACCCAAATCATTTCAGGATCATTGTCTCGTTTTTACGATATGATTGTTATTTGTATTATAAAATTATGAAATAGTGTATTTGAAGGATCGATCAAATCAAGAGGTTATTCATAACCCTTAAGAATTTGTCATGTATAAACATAGGTGGTTTAGAAATGAAACATAAAATCGTCAAAACATTATTAGCCTCTTCCGTGCTATTTGCTGTCGGTTGTACATCAAACGGGAATGATACAAGCAACTTGCACCCTCAAAGTGAAACCGGTGCGCCACTACTGACCCCGGTCGCGATTGAAGCCAGCTCACATGATGGTAACGGCCCAGATAGATTATTTGACCAAGATATTAATACACGTTGGTCAGCCAATGGTGATGGTGAGTGGGCGGTATTAGATTATGGTTCAGTGCATGAGTTTGATGCGGTACGAGCGGCATTTAGCAAAGGTAATGAACGCAAAAGTAAATTTGATATTTTAGTGAGTACTGATGGCAAAACCTGGACGCCAGTTTTACAAAATCAAGAAAGTTCTGGCGGAGTGATTGGGTATGAACGTTTTGAATTCAGTCCTGTACAAGCACGTTACGTAAAATATGTCGGCCATGGTAACACGTCAAATGGTTGGAACAGTGTGACTGAGCTTGCGGCGGTAAAATGTGGTGTTAATGCGTGCCCATCAAATCAAATTATTACTCCAGCTGTCATTGCGGCAGAGCAAGGCTTAATTGCACAGCAAAAAGAAGCGGAGAAAGCTCGTCAAGCAGCGCGTAAAGATTTACGCAAAGGTAATTTTGGTGTACCAGCTGTATACCCATGTCAAACAACCGTTAAATGTGCCAAGACGGCGCTTCCCGTTCCAACCGGACTTCCTACAACCCCTAAAGCAGGCAATAAGCCTAGCCAAAACTTTGATTTAACCTCTTGGTATTTATCTCAGCCATTTGACCATGATAATAATAATCGCCCAGATGATGTGTCTGAGTGGGATTTAGCTAATGGTTATGAACATCCTGACGTATTCTATACTGCAAAAGATGGCGGTTTGGTCTTTAAGAGCTTCGTAAAAGGTGTTCGTACCTCGCCAAATACTAAGTATGCTCGTACAGAAATGCGTGAAATGCTTCGCCGTGGTGACACCTCTATTCCAACCAAAGGCGTGAATAAAAATAACTGGGTCTTTAGTTCTGCTCCTGTTGCCGATCAAAAAGCCGCTGGTGGTGTAGATGGTGTGATGGAAGCAACACTGAAAATTGATCACACCACGACAACCGGTGAAGCTGGTGAAGTTGGGCGCTTTATCATTGGTCAAATCCACGACCAAGACGATGAGCCAATCCGCTTGTACTACCGTAAGCTGCCTAACCACGAGAAAGGAACCGTTTATTTTGCTCATGAAAACACACTGAAAGGTACCGATCAGTTCTTTGATCTTGTAGGTGGCATGACTGGTGAAATTGGTGATGATGGCATCGCATTAGGTGAAAAATTTAGCTACCGAATTGAAGTTAAAGGAAATACTTTAACTGTGACGGTAATGCGTGAAGGTAAGCCTGATGCGAAGCAAGTGGTGGATATGAGTCAAAGTGGCTATGATGTTGGCGGCAAATACATGTACTTTAAAGCCGGTGTTTATAACCAAAACATTACCGGCGAGATGGACGATTACGTACAAGCGACATTCTATAAATTAGAAAAGTCACACAGCACGTATCAAGGTAAGTAATTTTCCAAGGTAATTAATATTGATAGTATATCTCTGGGTTTGTTAACTCAGCTACCATGATGTAAGCGCTCATATTCGTATGGGCGCTTTTTTTATCAGTAAATTAGAAGCTATTATGGTTATGCCAATTGCATCATCATGTTTTTCCTAAAGAGGTTAAATGGTTTTTTTGAACAAAATGAACATGTTAAATATAGTGTTGATAAGCTTTTTTAGGTGTTTTAGCGCTCATAGTTATTCTTTTTAGCGAGGTGAGAAATAGCTTAAATAAAACGAACTCAAAAAGAGGAGGCTACCGTTAAATAGGCATGACAACCATTTTATTCAAACTTTCTCCTTTGACCTATGTTTTCTGGAATGACTTAATGGTGTATGAAATAAGGCATATTCATACATTAGCTTGGTATTAATTTAACCTCAGTTGCGGATAACTAGAAGTCACTCAATACGGCGCTTTGAGCGTCTAACATTCTTAAAATCAAAGCAATAGGCCAATTATTGACTCATGATTCTGCCTTGTTATTTATCCGCAAATTCCGACATTGAGAGAAAGTAATCAATTTTAGATATCTGATAGATATTTTTATCACTAGTATCTCAGAGGGTTAGACTTGTTGTGATGACACTCTTATCCGCAGTTGAGGTTAATAACGAAAAGAGAAAGTAAATAGACAATAAAAAAGCCACTCAACGAGTGAGTGGCAAAATACAACAATGCTATGGAAAATTATTTATTAGGATTAGCTTTAGAAGCTGTAAGTAATACCTACACGGCTACGTAGCTGACGGTCGTCCAGTGAACTTGAAACAGATACGTTCCCGAATTCAACGTATGGGCGCCAGTTTGTGTCATTTTTATAACCGATTTTTAGGTTGTAGTCGTAGTTCCAAGTTTTGTTGTCGTAAAGGATCCAGTTATCACCTTCGTGCGCTTTTTCATAGTTCGCTTCAAAATCGAATTGAACCATATTGTCCCAAGTGTACGTTAAGTTAGCTGTGACTTTCGATTTTTGCCATGTTTCCCCATTTTCTTTCTCATCGGTGTAATCACGGAATTCATGACGGTAACGTAATTTAGCCGTCACACCCGAGTCGAAATCATACCCTACGCGGACTTGAGGTTTATAGGTGACACGTTGGTCACCAAAAGTAATTGGCATACCAGGTTGAACATAAAATTGGTCAGTGACGTAGTGTTTAAATTCATAAACAAACTCAGAGTCACCACGTTCTAAATCTTGATATCCGTAAGACTCATCTTTACCGTTGAACTTCATTTCTACGCTGTAGTAATGGGTACCTAAATCAGTTTTTGTGCTGCCACCGATTTTAATGCGGTCACCATTGCTTTCACTGTCATGTTTATATTCATGGCGATAATCAACAGAAGCAGCTTGGGCTGTAATGGCAGGAGTAGCAAGTAAAAAGGCAGTAGTGGCCAGTACAATTTTATTTAATTTAAACATATAGACGTCCTATCTCATTTTTGTTTATGTTTGGTTGTTGATAATTCAACTAAACTTATCCATCTCTATATTTGTATTATTGAGATTAAATAATACAAATATAATAAGGGAATAAATTAAAACAAAATGTGAAAATGATCAGGTTCTGCTTGTAAAATACGCTATATAGCCTGATTTTGATAAGAATTGTGATCGAAGTAACGAATATTTAAGAAGGTTAGTTGAACTTTATTTGATAAACAATACTACAAATAAAAGCGTCCAATGGATAATCCATTGGACGCTGTACGTTAGTGTGCAGTATGACGTAGCCTATTAATGTTGAGTGATTTTAAACTCATCAATACGAACTTCGGTTTGCTTACCGATATCACCATCTTTATTAATTTGATCAGGAGCAATTATTTTTAATAGTGCAAAGAGTTCCGCAGTATTATTGCTTCCAGAATTAAAATCCAATGTTACAAGTTTAAAGCCTTTTTTGACTTCACCTTGAGGGTTGTTCATTACATCACTTACATGAATGGTTTTAGATGCAATGTCTTTTCCTGATGAATCTTTCAATCCTAACATGAGCTCACTTGGAGAATTAATCCCTTTATTATCGTAATAGTAAAAAGAAAGAGTGTAATCTGTGTTTGGCTTTAACCCAGAAATTTGTTGAGTCAATCCTGGTTGAGCCGTGAAATCATCATTAGGGCTCACAAAGCGTAATCGTGCCGATCCATCATCGCCAAATGCCGTATCTTTTGAGCTACCGACATCTCCCTGACCTGCATTTTTGTTTGCATGCTTCACCCAGTAATCACTTTTACCATTATTGCCTCTAAACTCGGTAAATTGTGGATCTTTAATTAAATCTTGGTCAGAAGTAATGGCAGAAACGGTTTGCGTTTGGGTTGATGTCGTTTGTTCTGGGGCTGATGAACAACCGGCCAGCATCGTTGCTGTAATCAAACTAAGATATATCTTTTTCATGCTTTCCTCCTTTAAATATGAATAATAAAAGTAACATCTTATTGTATTATTTAATGTGACAAAGGGGTCGCTTTTTAATTTTTTAAAGTGGAAATTTTATTCATAGGGATAAAAAATGTTCATTATTATAAATGGAATTTATTATATTAATATGTGATAGATGTATCGGTATGTATTGATTTTTGTTATATCTATGTTGTCATGTGGAGTGTTTACAGGCCGGATAATCGTAACGTGCGGTATTTTTGATCTTCTATGGGATTCTTTGTTTAGTTGGGCGTTTTTTAATCATCTGAAAATCATAAATCGCAATTTTATTGAGCTAGATCACTTGTACTACAAATTAGCTAAGCCGAAATAGGATTTGAATCACGCAATAGCAATATTGTACTACAAATAAGTTTTTCCTCGGTTATATTAGTCTGGAAATCAAAATTACAAAAAAAGGATATCACGATGGAACTTGATTTAAATACTGCCATTGTCGGAATCTACTTCCTCTTCTTAATCGCAATTGGATGGATGTTCCGCACATTTACTAGCAATACCAGTGATTACTTCCGTGGGGGCGGTAACATGCTCTGGTGGATGGTTGGTGCTACAGCCTTTATGACACAGTTTAGTGCTTGGACATTTACTGGTGCTGCAGGTAAAGCCTACAGCGATGGATTTGCTGTGGCGATTATCTTCATTGCAAACGCATTTGGTTACTTGATGAACTATGTGTATTTCGCTCCGAAATTCCGTCAATTACGTGTTATCACGGTAATTGAAGCGATTCGTATGCGTTTTGGACGTGGTAACGAGCAGGTATTCACATGGTCTAGCATGCCAACCAGCGTCATTTCTGCTGGTATTTGGTTAAACGGTTTGGCTATCATCGCTTCTGGTATCTTCGGTTTTGACATGAATACCACCATCATTCTAACGGGGATGGTTGTACTTGTGATGTCGGTAACTGGTGGTTCTTGGGCGGTTATCGCTTCTGACTTCATGCAAATGGTCATCATTATGGCGGTAACGGTGACTGCTGCAGTGGTTGCTATTGTTAAAGGTGGTGGTGTAACCAACATCGTTGAAAACTTCCCAACAGATTCATTCATTACGGGTGGCGATCTTAACTATGTAAGTATCTTCGGTATTTGGGCATTCTTTATCTTTGTGAAGCAATTTAGTATCACAAACAACATGCTTAACTCATACCGTTACCTTGCTGCAAAAGATTCAAAGAATGCGCGTAAAGCTGCACTACTTGCTTGTATTTTAATGACAATAGGTCCAATTATTTGGTTTATGCCTAGCTGGTTTATCGCTGGTCAAGGTGTCAACTTAGCGGCGCATTACCCTGATGCAGGTAGTAAAGCGGGTGACTTCGCTTACCTATACTTCGTTGAAGAGTACATGCCTGTAGGGATGGTTGGCTTGTTAATTGCAGCGATGTTTGCAGCAACCATGTCTTCAATGGACTCAGGTCTAAACCGTAACTCTGGTATCTTCGTTAAGAACTTCTATCAAGCGGTATTACGTCAAAACGCAACAGAAAAAGAATTGGTCTTCGTATCAAAAATGACTTCAACCGTATTCGGTTTGGTTATTATCTTAGTTGCCTTGTTCATTAACTCACTTAAAGGCCTAAGCTTATTCGATACAATGATGTACGTAGGTGCGTTAATTGGCTTCCCAATGACGATTCCTGCATTCCTAGGCTTCTTTATCCGTAAAACGCCGGATTGGGCTGGTTGGGGTACATTGGTTGTCGGTGGTTTCGTCTCTTACTACGTTGGTTTCGTCATCACTGCCGATCACATCTCTGCATGGTTTGGCCTAGAAGAGCTAACTAAGCGTGAGTGGGCTGACCTGAAAGTTGCTATTGGTCTGATTGGTCATATTGTCTTGACGGGTGGTTTCTTCATGCTATCAACTCTGTTCTACAAAGAGTTACCAGCACACCGTGAAAAAGATGTGGATTTGTTCTTCTCTAACTTAGCAACGCCACTTATTAATGAAAGTGATGAGCAAAAGAACCTAGACAACAAACAACGTCGCATGCTTGGTATTCTTATCAGTATCGCTGGTATCTTCGTGATGGCGATGTTCATCTTACCTAACCCATTCTGGGGACGTATGGTGTTCGTTCTATGTGGTGTGATTGTTCTAGCGGTTGGTCTATTACTGGTTAAAGCGGTAGATAACAAGGTTGAAGATGCTCAACTAGAAGCCGATTCGAAATCGTAAATATAAGACAAAGAGTGTGTATTGATTACGACTCTTGGGTATAAAATAAAAGCCAGCGGATTGATTCGCTGGCTTTTTGTCTCATTGACTCGATATGACAATGATTTTGACAAATGCAATCTATGGAGCAGAGGGCATGTTTACACATTTTAAAATACCTAAACTCACTCATCCTTTACAAAAACTGGAACAAGTCAGGCGGGATATTGTGATTCAGCAGGATTGGCCAGACAGTTTAAGGCATTTGTTATCTTACCCATTACCTAAGCCTAATAGTGCGATTAATGGTTTTCACTTTTTGGCATTAGACTTTGAAACCACAGGTATAGAAGCGAAAGATAATTCCATTTTGAGCATGGGGTGTGTCAATGTATTTGAATCGAAAATAGAATTAGACTCAGCCGAACATACTTATTTAAATACTTCCTGCGGGATCAAACCTGAAAGTGCGATTATTAATCATATCGTTCCTGAAATGTTACTTGAGGGAAATGAATTGGATTTGGCCATGGAACGCTTATTTGAAAAAATGAGGGGAAAGGCGATTTTGGTTCATGGCGCGATGATTGAAAAAAGCTTTGTCGATTTTTACGTTCATAGCCGATTTGGACTTAAAACCCTACCCATTTTATGGATCGATACTCTGAAAATTGAAAAGCATCTTGCGTTTAGACAAAACCCTGAATTTTGCCAATTACAGCTGTCTGATGTTCGTAAAAAATATCACCTTCCTGCTTATCCTTCCCATAATGCATTAATCGATTCTATTTCTTGTGCTGAATTGTTTTTAGCTCAAATGGTTAATATTTTTGGTCGTAATTGGAAACAAGAAGGTATTGGGCATCTCTATACTAAAAAAATGATCAGTTAATTTTTTGAATGTTATTTTCTAAGGTAGATAAGGCTAAGTTATGGTTTAGGACAGGACGATGGTGCTGGGCTTTTTATATTAGTATTGAGAGACGATGTTTGAAACCACTGAACGGAAGGCTTAGATTTTCTAACCAGCAAAGTGATTTATTGGGATCGGGCTTCATTTATGGCTTTTATTTAAAGATAAATCTTTCATAATTGAAGAAATTATTCTTAAACTTAGATAAGATAGAATGCATAAAATAAGAGCTAAGGTGCGCATAAGTCACTGGTGCTGTGATGCTTAATAATTTCATCGAGTTGAAGGGAAATAACATGAAAAAATTATATTTGGCTTTAGCCGTTGCTGCGGTATTGGCGGGATGTTCTTCTAATGAAGAGCGAGCCCCGGTAAACACGACTCCTGTACCTGCTATGGGCAAGGTTGCTGATGGAGCCTTTACCCGTTTCGTATTGAATAATAACAGCAGTGCAGCTTGGTTAGTTCATGCCAATCCAGAGCTAGGTGAAGGGGCTGTAGAAGCGACAGATATCACCGCGTCAGGTGACCCAGGTTCATTACGTCTTTATTATCCTTCGGTAAATGAAAGTTCGACCTTGGCAGCCATTGGCCCTGGAGTGAGCCAAATTATTCCTAATATTGAACCTGATACTGAATATGTTTTAACGGTTTATTATCGTGATGATAAGGGCGATGAATCCCCTAACGTATTAGAATTAGGCGTGAAAGACATGGGCGTCGGCTCATTAACCGGAAATGTTATTAGAGTAAAGCAATATTCAAATGAAGAGATTGACTCTGATGGCGATGAAACGAATGGATTTAGAAAAGTGACGATGGCTTTTAATTCTGGTAGTAATACCACATTAGAAGTTTATGTGATGACCCATCTTTCCAGTCTTGAAAATATTCATGTAACCGATGGTATTCCTCAACAAACGGAAGTGTTTATTGATGATATCTATTTAACTATTAATGATTAATAATGGAATATGATTAATAACAGAAAGTGATTAATAACGAGCAGCAGTTAATAAAGACAATTAATCACAGCGGGTTATTATTTAATACAAGCTTATTACTAAAAAACCACTTCAAATTGTGAAGTGGTTTTTTATCTATCAATAGCTTGGAGAATTAATCTTTTCTTTGATCGTAAATAGACCAGCTTTCTACGACATTACTTTCCATACCAACCACAGATGCCGTTACTCGACGGCTGAGTGTCATAGTTTCGGCGGTTGTTTGGGCTTGAACAGGATCGCTATCGCCATAACCTATGGTTTTAATTCGCTCTGGACTCACTCCCGCAGACACTAAAGCTTCATAGACATTAGCAGCACGACGGTTAGACAAATCGCGGTTATGCTCTGTTGGTCCAACTGGGCTTGCATAACCATTTAGCACGATATGGGTTTGTGGATATTTAGCGAGAAAAGCACTCATCTTTTTAATGTGAGCATTGTATGCAGTAGGAATAACATCAGAATCATTAGCAAAAAGTATGTGTAATTTGTTTTCTTCTTCTGAGTATTTCACAATTGGGCAGCCGTTGTTATCAATTACGGCATGTTTAGGTGTATCGGCACATAAATCTCGAGCATTAATAACACCGTCGGCATCAGAATCACTCAGATCTCGAGAATGGAATGCCGTCGGTGGTTGCTCTGTTTCTAAGCTTGAACAAGCAGTAAGAGATAACACCAATAAAGAAAATATAATACGTTTCATAATGTTTCCTTATTTAGATGATTTTGCCCATTCTTCAGGGATGGCAACACGTAGTTCATTCAATAGAAGACCTGTAGAGTTTAATAAGCGGTATTCCGCGATTAATCCTGAATAGTGTGCAGCTAAATAAGCTTTACGGGACTCAAATAATTCGTTTTCGGTATTTAAGAGATCAAGTAAGGTTCGTTTACCGATTTTGTATTGTTTCTCATAAGCAATGATTGTTTTAGCTGAAGCATCAACATGTTGCTCTAAAAATTTTTCTTGAGATTCTGCAAGCTGTTTCGCTGTCCAAGATAAACGAGTGCTTTCTTCTAAGAGACGATAAGCATTATCACGCACATTTTTAGCTTTATTAATTTGACTGGCGGCAGAGCGGCTTTCTGCGGCATCACTACCACCGTTATAGAGGTTGTAGTTCATTTTAAGCATGACTTTTAATTCATCAGTATCGCCTTCCGAACCATCAAGTTCTTCGCCGTATTTTTGTGACCCTTCAACGCTGAATGAAGGTAAAAGTGTGCCTTTGGTTTGTTCATACTGATATTTGGCAGCTTCTACGTCATGATAAGCTAAATACATGGTTGGGTTATTAGCTTTGGCTTTTTCAAGAGCATCATTCAAAGAAGTGGCAACGTAAGTGGTGTCTACTTTCGGTTTTTTCAAATCTTTTGGATAAGTACCGACTATTTTGACAAAAGCGGTAATTTTATCGTTTAAGTTGCTTTGTGCCGATAAAAGGTTGGTATTGGCTTGTGCGACACGGCCTTCAACTTGGATAAGATCGGCGGTGGAGCTTAATCCTGAATCTGTTCGTTTCTTGATGTCTTTATAAATGCGCATGTGGACATCAAAATTTGTCTGTGACAGGGTAACAATTTCTTGTGCTTGAATGACATTAATATAGGCTTCAACGGTAGACAATGCCATATCTTGAGCATCGGCGAGTAGTTGATAACGCTCCGACTCTGCTTCGGATTTTGTCCGTTGAATATCATTGTAAGTACTCGAACCATCCCATAATAATTGGCGAATACTGATTTGGGCATATCGAGGGTTAAACTCACCTTGTGTCCCTTCGCTATTATCATAGTCCTCGTAGCCAACTCCTGCTTCTAAATCGATAGAAGGTAAATATTTGCCAGTTGAAGCTCGGCTGGTTTCTTTTTGGCTAATAAACTCATTATAAGTTGATTGGATATTAGGGTTTGTTGCCAAAGCGGTGGCAATCGCTTGTTCAAGAGATTGCGCATAGCTGGGCAAAACAACCATTTGGCAACTAATGAGAATTGCTAAATGTTTTATTTTTGGAATTCTTATCATCATCATCCTCTTAATGCTACTTCCATAAGCGTCAAGGAAAAAGTAAATACATTTTGCCGAGCTATCGTTACAACACAAATGAGCGGCGAAATTTTGTTCGGTTATGGCGTTATTTTGCGTCACAATCCAGAAACGCTATTGTCAAAATTTACTGCATAGATAATGTTAATCCTAACAGGAGAATGCGTTCCATGCGAATGAATTTGTTATATTTATATTAAATTTCCTTTACTTTTATTGTGTGTATTTTAGTCAAAAAAAAACGTTTTATGTTATTTCTATCCCGTACAGTTAATAGATAGTGTTTTACTGTTGCGTATTTGTAGTTGTGTCGGTGGTTTGAGTTTTTAGTCGGTGGTTTGAGTTTTTAAATGTAAGTTTAATTTTAATAGAATGATTTTGTTGGTCTCTGTATGATTTATATCAAATAATTTTACATTTCAGCAATTTAATTATCAAAATTGATACTTGTATCAAACTGTTGGGTATCTGTATTTTATTGAGGGTGATAATTGTCTAGCAGAGTTGTGTCAGAACAAGAAAAGACCTAGTCTTCTCATAAACAAATTGAGGGTAGTGACCGATTTGAACAAAGGAAGGTATAGGTGATAAAAATTAAAGAAAAACAAGAAAAAAAGAAGGAAATAGCCCCTAATGGACCTCATTTTTCAGAATTAGTGCAAGGGTATTGGCGTTTAGGGGATTGGGGAATGTCGCCCCAACAACGGTTAACCTTTCTTAAACAGCATGTTGAGTTAGGGGTCACTACGGTTGACCATGCTGATATTTATGGTTATTACCAGTGTGAGCAATTGTTTGGTGAAGCGTTAGCATTAGATAAAAGCATGCGCGATACCATTGAAATTGTGACTAAATGCGACATTAAATTATGTGGAGAGAAAAATCCTGATTGGAAAGTGAATCACTATAACACCAGTAAAGCACATATTATTGAATCAGTTAATCGGTCTTTAGCGCGTTTGAATGTGGATAATATTGATGTTTTGCTTCTTCATCGTCCTGATGCCTTGATGGATGCCGATGAAGTCGCGGAAGCTTTTTCTGAGTTAAAACAAGCCGGCAAAGTGAATGATTTTGGCGTGTCGAATTTTACTCCTCGTCAATTTGAATTATTACAATCGCGTTTAGAAGCACCGTTAGTCACTAACCAAGTGGAAATCAACCCCATTAATTTTGAAGTAGTACACGATGGAACCTTAGATCTCTTGCAGCAGTTACGAGTGAAGCCCATGGCGTGGTCATGCTTAGCGGGAGGTTCAATCTTCCATGGTCAAGAAGCGCAATATGTGCGAGTGCGTGAAGAGTTAGAAGCCATTCGTCAAGAAGTTGGAGCAAGTACGATTGAACAAGTGATTTATGCTTGGATTCGGCGTTTACCTTCTGATCCACTACCGATTATCGGATCGGGTAAGATTGAGCGTGTACAAACGGCAGTTGAGGCATTGAGCATTGAATTGACACGTGAACAATGGTTCCGTATATGGATTGCCTCAAAGGGACATGGCGTGCCATAACGATTTGTATTTTGATAAGGCACTCGTATTTTTGATACAGCTCGTGTTTTGATAAAGAACGACACTATTTAATAAAGCCCCCAGTGTTGAATGACTCACCACGGGGGCTTTTGTTTTTCTTTATGGTGCTCATATAACGCAACGACCTCTATTTTTTGATGTTGGCAAGCTTGCTTGATAATGGGGGAGTGAGTGTTGAATGGATTGGCAGATCGTCTCTCGAATCCATTGATGCCCTTTATCTTGATTGTTTCTTTCATGCCATAACAGAACATAAGCCATTGGCATAAAATCAAAAGGTAATTCTAAGCGTGTTAGTGGGTAGAGTTTTAGTGCATGAATGGCAAAACTAGAAGGAAGCGTAAAAATAAGATCGGTGTGTGCGCATACGCTTGCTGCGCCATAAAAATCAGGAACGGTAGCATTGATTTTACGATGATGCCCCATTTCAGCCAAAAAGTAATCCAATGCCCACCATTCTTTGCCTTCACAGCGAACTTGAACATGCGATAGTTCTAAATAGCGTTCTAATGACCACTCTTGTTGTTGGATGAGCGATAGTACTGGGTGATCGTGACGGACTAAGCAAACTTGTTTATCTCGAAATAACGTTTGATGCTCTATTCCTTCAGGAAGTTTATCGATAGTTGCAGCCGATTGAAAAGGCAAATCCCGGCCGGCAATACCGAAATCAATTTGTCCTTGTTGTAAATCGTGAAAGGATTGTCCTGTCCACAAATAAGAATCGAGTTGAATGTTGGGTGCTTGATTAAGTAACGAACCAATAAACGATGGAATTAACGTTTCATAAGCACTTTCCACCATGGAAAAGCTAAATTTTCGATGACTTAATGCTGGCTCAAAAGTGGGTGGTTGAGTGATTTGATATAAGTCTTGCAATAAATTAGGGAGTTGTTTTGCCAATGCGAGAGCATGCGCTGTGGGTTTTAAGCCATGTGAGGTTCGTTGAAATAAAGGGTCTTCTAGCGTATCTCGTAAGCGATTTAAGCTTTTACTTAATGCCGATTGACTTAGATTTAAGCGGTTGGCAGCACGAGTAACACTTTGTTCTTCAATTAAAACTTGTAAGATCACTAATAAGTTCAGATCGATACGAGCCAGTTTGTCTAAATTCACTGTTATTCCTCAAAGGAAATTGTCTTTCGACATTATATCATTTCAATTCATAACATCGAAGGGTTACACTGCGCGGCATTAAAAACGCTACTTTTATCTGTGAGAATTCATGCAACGCAATTTATTACCTATGTTAATGACGATGGTTTTACTCAGTCCGTTAGCCATTGATATCTTTTTACCTTCTTTGCCAACCATGGCCCTCGAGTTTCAAGTATCAAACAGTGAAGTACAGTCGACGTTGATTTTATTTTTATTTGCGATGGGGCTTGGGCAGATCATTATTGGCCCATTAGCCGATCGATTTGGGCGTCGTCCGATTGCCTTATTTGGCATTGTGCTTTACGGCATGAGTAGTTTATTAGCGGCGGTGGCACAAGAATTTTCATTACTGCAACTTGCGAGAGTGCTACAGGGCTTTGCTGCGTGTTCTACGTCTATTGTGGTTTTTAGTGCTGTACGAGATTGTTACAGCGTGAAAGAAGGGGCCAAAATATACAGTTATCTGAATGGGGCTATTTGTGTGATTCCTGCGTTAGCACCAACGTTTGGAGGAGTATTGGCTTTGCATTTTGGCTGGCGTTCAACGTTTATTTTTATGACCCTCTATGCCTTGATGATTTTAATCATGGTGGCGTTGCGCTTTCCTGAAACACGACCAGCTAATACGGTGAATGATGGTGCCCTATACCGCTGGGGGAGATATAAACCGGTTTTAAGTGATCGTCACTTTTTATTTTATGCTTTTTGTTGCATGTTTGGTATGGGAGCCATTTTAACATATGTTTCTTATGCGCCAGTATGGCTTATTGGGCATTTAGGGTTGTCAGAATTATCCTTTAGTGGGTTATTTGGTGTAAATGCGCTTATCAATATTGCCGCGTGTTTTGCCGCACCTTGGGTGATTAAGAAGTTAGGAAATCGAACCACTGTGAAGCTGGCTTTACGCTTGTTTATTGTCTCGGCATTGTTGCAACTGCTGGTTCAAGTCGCCGATATCAGTTCACCATTGTTAGCCGGTATTGGGTTTATGTTACCTATGGCGTTGCTGTGCATCGGGTTTGCTTTATTGCTAGGGCCAGCAACCAGCATGGCATTATCTGGTTTTGGTGAAAGGGCGGGTACCGCGGCGGCCATGTTGGGCTGTATTCAAATGAGTGGTGCTTCGTTGCTGGCCGGTGTTATCCAACAAACATCATTAACTGCACCATATGCGGCGATGGTGGTCATGGCTGCTGGGGCTACGGCTTTGTTGATGGTAATGTCGATGAAAAGAATGAATGCGTGGCATATTGAACGAGTGGTTCACGATTGATGTGTCACATTTTGTTAGGTCAGCATGAAACAGGAAAGCATCCATCGACAAATAACAATGAATAGAACAATAAATAGAATATGAAGGGTGAGATCAATTTTAATACGAAAAAGTCAGTAAGTGATTGGCTTTTTTATGCTGAGTACTTATTCTGTTATTTCGTTAGGAGAACGGGTTTAGTTAAACCACATAGTTTGGTTTGGCGAAATCGCTGCACATAAGGAAGTCAGAGAATGGAATATAGAGTGAATCAGCCGATTTCAGTAGAGCAATTTATTCATTTACTTGCACAAACCAGTTTGGGTGAGCGTCGTCCGCTAAATGACCACACATTAATTCAAGGGATGCTTGATCATACCGATCTATTGGTTACCGCCTGGGATGGGGATAGCCTAGTCGGTGTTGCACGTTCTGTTACCGATTTTCATTATTGTTGCTATATGTCTGAGTTAGCGGTGTCAAAAAAAGTGCAATCACAAGGACTGGGTACGCAATTAATCATCGAAACCTTTAAACAGCTAACTCCTGGCTGTAAGTTAAATTTATTAGCAGCCCCTGATGCTGTTAAATATTATCCTCATATTGGTTTCACTCCTCATCACAGTGCTTGGATTCTAGCGGATCTGAGCCAAATTCAATCACCTCAGCATGAGTAATCTCTGCTGTATAGAAGGTCGAAAATTTAAACATGATAACGATACAACTGGGCATAATTTATTGCTTCATCATGAGTTTGATTACTTTTTTAGTTTATTGGAAAGATAAAAGGGCTGCGGTGAAAGGGGCATGGCGCACACCAGAAAAAACGCTGCATTTATTGTCACTTTTGGGTGGCTGGCCGGGGGCATTAATGGCTCAGCGGATGTTGCGTCATAAGAGCCGTAAATTTAAATTTCAATTCATATTCTGGTTGGTTGTGATTATGAATTGCATTGGCTCCGTGTTTATTTTGAATCCTGATTTTTATATCTAATGGAATGGGGGGATTGTTTATACTTTGTGCAGTGACTTTGCTATAATCAGGCTTAGATTTTCATTCATCGGTTAAGGAAGACGCAGACTATTTTAAGGTGTATCCATGTCGAATCAGCCTACTTCACAACAAATAACTCCTCCAACTCACGTTGATAACAAGTCCACTGAATATGCGACGAGCGAATTCAATATCCTATCTTTTAATGACGATACGCAAGGTGATGAGATTCCTGATCAAGCTTGGGAACAAATCGAGCAGATCCAAGATATTGCTTATCGTGATGAGCTGGCGGAAGGTATTGATATTCTCAAGATCAAAGCAGATGTGTCACCTGAGACCTGCTTTGTGTGTGTTGATGGGGAAGAGCAAGTTTTAGGCTATGTGTTAGCGCATCCATGGGAAGGTGAGCAGGTGCCTTGTATCAATCAAGACATTTCCGACAGTGAAGAACTGGTGAGCCCACAAGAGGCGTCAACGTTGTATATTCATGACCTTGCCATTACTCCAGAAGCTCGTGGTGAAGGTGTGGCTCAAGCCTTGATTGAAAACGTGATCGAACAAGCTCAATCGTTCGATATCGATAAAATATCGTTAGTTGCAGTCCAAGGAATGTCTGGCTTTTGGTCTAAATTTGGTTTTAAATCAATGAAGTCTACAAGCACCGACAGCTATGGTGATGATGCCCAATTTATGGTGAACCAACTTTAAGTTGAACTCTCCTTGTATAGCATCCTTGGCTTAGGTTGTTTGTGTTCTTTAAATGAAGATCATGTATCAACAAGGATGAATACAAATGAATTCAGCGTATCCACTGGTTTCTCCTACTTGGCTATTTGACCATTTTTCAGATGATAATGTCATCATACTCGATGCCACGACAGAACATGCCGTTGCGGGAGAGCCGTTAGTTCAACCTCGAACTTATTTACCTAACTCGCAGCTTTTCGATATTGAAAATGTTTTTGTCGACCTGACTAATCCATTACCTAATACCATGCCTACGGTTGAGCAATTTGTAGATAATGCGAGACGTTTAGGCATCAATCAACACAGTATTGTCATTTTATATGATGCGCGTGGGATGTACTCCGCCCCAAGAGCGTGGTGGATATTTAAAACAATGGGTTTTGAACAGGTTTATGTACTCGATGGCGGGGTCTCAACCTGGCAATCCATGGGATATCCTATGGCGAATACTTACACGATTAAAGATAGACCTGTTGGTAATATTCAAGCTGACTTGCAACAAGATAAGATAGGCGGTGTGAACGATGTTCTTGATGCGTTAAAAAAAGAACATTGTCTGATTTTGGATGCACGTTCGCAGGAGCGCTTTTTAGGGCAAGTCAAAGAACCTAGAGAAGGAATGCGCGCAGGTCATATCCCATCTTCCATTAATATTCCTTTCCCTGAAGTCTTAGCGGGTCATCGTTTCAAGCCGGCAGAAGAATTACAAGCGCTATTTAAACACTATGGATTGCAACATGATCAAAAAGTGATGGTGTCTTGTGGCTCTGGTTTTACCGCGTGTATTGTGATTATGGCAGCGTATCTTTGTGGTTTTAATCACTTGGCCGTTTATGATGGCTCTTGGAGCGAATGGGGGGCAAACCCTGACTTGCCAATTGAGTAATGGGCTTGTCATGCCAATCGTATTCATTACCTAGGCATCTAATTATCTTGACCATCTAATTAGTCTGATTGGCATCATTTAAGGAACTGAGTTACTAAAACGTAACTAACGGAGGGAATAATAATGGAAGAGCATCAAACCGAAGCAATAACCTACCCAGTGAAAGGGCAATGTCAATGTGGCAGTGTGTCTTTTTTATTAAAAGCGCCCCCTAAAATGGTGATTGCTTGTCACTGTAAAGAATGCCAAAAGTTATCTACCAGTGCGTTTAGTATTACTTGTATTGTCGATGCGGAAGCGATTGAAATATCGGGAGAGCTAAAAGAAACCAGCAGAGTTGCAGAGAGCGGTAATGTCAATTTAGGGAAATTCTGTCCTAATTGTGGCAATCGTATTTATCAAATCAATCCTGAAGCTCCGGAAGTGATTAAGTTTAAGGCCGCTGGCGGTTTAGACAATACCAGTATGATTGTGCCAACGACTCATGTTTGGACCAGCGAAAAGCAATCTTGGGTGATTATACCGCCAGATGTGCAACAGTTCACAAAGCAGCGTTAATTGATAAGGCAGCATAAATTTATCAAACAGAGATAATTGATTGAAGTATTATCATAGTGACGCCTTAGTGATCTGCAACTTAGGTTAGTTAGGTTTTACCTATGTATATGATTACTTGCATCTTTTATCAATAGGCTCGACACTAAAGCCATACCATCGAATCATAGGAGGATGTTATGGCTATTTCTGAGACGTTTTATCGAATTGAACAAGATAGTATGGGAGAGGTAAAAGTACCTCAAGACGCACTATACCAAGCGCAAACTCAACGAGCGGTTGATAATTTTACTATCAGTTCATTGACTCTTCCCTCATCCTTTATTCAAGCACTGGTCACAATAAAATTGGCGGCGGCTCAAGCTAATGAGCAGCTTGGTCAGTTGGAACCTATTCTTTCAAAAGCGATACAAGAGGCGTGCCTGAGCATCATTGCAGGCGAGCATTTACAACATTTCCCTATTGATGTCTTCCAGACTGGGTCAGGCACCAGTTCGAATATGAATGCCAATGAGGTCATTGCGACATTAGCTAATCAAAAACTTGAGCAGGCCGGTGAGGCTCAAAAAGTGCACCCAAATGATCATGTCAATATGGGGCAAAGCAGTAATGATGTAATTCCGACAGCAATTCAATTAAGCGCTCTTATTGCCATTGAAGATAAGTTATTGCCGGCAATGAATCATTTAAGTCAAGTATTGGATAAAAAAGCGCAGTCGTTATCTCATGTGGTCAAAACCGGTAGAACACACTTAATGGATGCGATGCCGATTACCATGGAACAAGAGTTACATGGTTGGCAAGCTCAAGTTGAGTACGCTAACACTCGAATACAACAGTTATTGCCAGAGTTTCGTCATTTAGCACAAGGCGGAACGGCAGTTGGTACGGGAATTAATACCTCTCAAGAATTTGTGCATGCATTTCTTAAAAGTATTCAGCAAATAACGGGTAAAAAGGTTATCGCCAGTGACAATTATTTCTACTCATTAAGCAGTCAAGATTCCAGTGTTGCAATGTCGGGGGCACTGAAAGCCTATGCGGCCTCATTAATGAAAATAGCCAATGATTTACGTTGGATGAACTCTGGGCCATTGACTGGAATTGCAGAGATAGAACTAGCAGCATTACAACCAGGCTCTTCTATTATGCCAGGTAAAGTGAACCCTGTTATCCCAGAAGCTGTTGCGATGGCCTCAGCGCAAGTGATCGGAAATGATTCGGCTATAACGATTGCAGGACAAAGTGGAAATTTTCAATTGAATGTCATGCTACCTGTGATCGCCCATAATTTATTACAAAGTATCGAATTAATGGCTAATAGTTCTCTGGCTTTAGCGGATAAGGCTATTGCTGATTTTCAAGTGAAAGAAACGCATATTCAACAAACGTTAAGTCAAAATCCTATTTTAGTGACGGCGCTTAACTCTATTATTGGCTATAACAAAGCGGCTGAAATCGCAAAACAAGCCTATCAAGAGCAGCGGCCAATTATTGAGGTAGCAAAAGAAAAGACGAGCTTATCACAAGTAGAGTTAGAAACGCTTCTTGATCCTAAGCACTTAATTCATAACTAACCTCAGTTGCGGATAACTAGAATTCACTCAATACCGCATTTGGGGCATCATATATCAGAAGGTTAGACTTGTTATTGTGACACTCTTATCTGCACTAAAGGTTAACTAAATGCCGATTATTGAAAGGTGAGACAGATTGAAAAGCGATAGCAATAAAAAAAGGCTGCGAGATCCGCAGCCTTTCGAGTCTTTAAAGAAGTAATTATTTATAAGTTACTTCGATACGACGGTTTTGTTCACGGCCTTCAGCAGTTGAGTTATCAGCGATAGGGTTTTCTTCGCCTTTACCTTCAACAGTGATACGTGATGAATCGATACCATTACCTGTTAGGTAATCCGCTGCTTTTTGAGCACGTTTTTCAGACAGTTTTTGGTTATAAGCTGCAGCACCTGTTGAGTCAGTGTAACCAATTACATCAACATTGACTTCAGGACGTTGCTCTAGGTAAGTCACAACAGGATCTAATGAGCTTTTCGCTTCAGTAGTCAGTTCTGTTGAGTCATGGCCGAAAGCACCTTTTGACAGTGTTGCTGCTGGTAATGGCTCTGGAGCTGGCTCAGCTTCTTGAACTGGTTCTTCTTGTAGAGAAGCTGCAGTCGCTGCTGTTGCTGCCGCCGCCGCTGCTGCCGCTGCACCATCATCTGAACTACCGAAGTAGTAGCTTAAACCAAGACTTAGGTAGTTAACGTCAGTTTGGACAAATGTTGGGTCATATTTAGAGCTACCAACATCATCAAACCATTGGTATTCAGTACGGATACGCCAGTTGTGGCTAATTTGATATTCCAAACCAGCACCTAGCATAAGTGACCAGTTGTTATCGCCTTGCTTCATATCAGCGTATTTGTGCTCGATATCGTTATAAGAAGCACCCACTTTACCAAATAGGTTCCAAGCACTGCCTAGGTTCCAGTCTAGCTTCAAGCCAGCTTCACCGTTTTGAAGGGTACTTTTTAATGAATCAGCACCGATAGTACCTTTATCGTTACCTAAATAGTTATAGCCAGCCTCGAAAGATAACCATGAGTTAAATTGATAACCACCGTAAACACTGCCACCCCATGCATCATCGTCACCTTGAGTGGTGAAGTCGGTCCAGCCTGTTTTCGCACCAAGGTAGAACTCACCTGCATTTTCAGCAGCTGCGTTTACTTGAGGCGACATTAAAAGTGAGAGTGAAATGATAGACGCAACAGTAGAGTTAAGAGAGATTTGTTTAATATTCATATAGGCACCAACCAAAATTAATTGTCCATATTAGTGAACCAGTCAACCAAAACCTTACGAACATAAAGGTTGGTCATGGTTTTGTTAGCTAGCTGTTTGAAATTTAAAAAGTTATCAAACGCTGTGTACACAATACTGCTCTAAGCGTAGTTTATCAATCTACAAGTGTGAAACTTTTGTAAATATTCATTGTCTAAAATCGATTTGATAAATGCATTAATAATCATCGGAATAGTAAGTAAGAAATAGAGGGAGACCCATTGGTATACATGCAAAGAGGGCTTTAAATATCAGTGTGTTATATATTTTTTCTTTGAGTTTTAAATCATTTGTTTTATGTATTAATTGTGAATGAGAAGTAAGTTTTGGTCAAGAATTGGACGAATAATGCTGTTTTTTTGGAATTCATTATTTTTTAAAAGTGTGACGAATATCATTATTTTTTTTCGGGTTCTGATTCCAATTTTGCATATATATTTTTTATTTCATTGGAATAAGCTGTAAGCAATATCAATAGAGGCAGTGAGTAGGGGGCAAAAGTTGAACCGCTTATTCCGATAACCACTGCGGCATGTGTTTGATTCGCAGTGGCTATTATATTCAGATCCGTGTTATAGACAAAAAATGATTATACTGTAACTGGTTGATTTGTTATCTATCAATCTTCGTTAGTCGCGCTGATTCGATGAATAGAAAGATCGGCACCGTTATATTCTTCTTCTTCACTTAAGCGTAAACCAGTAAATTTGTGAATGGCTCCGTAGACAATCAAAGAGCCGAGAACCGCGATAGTAATTCCGATCAAGGTTCCGATAATTTGTACGGTTAAGCTTACCCCGCCGATTCCACCAAGACTTGTTTGACCAAAGATACCCGCTGCAATGCCCCCCCAAGCCCCACACACACCATGTAATGGCCAGACACCTAATACATCATCAATTTTGGTTTTATTTTGCATATAGGTAAATAACGATACGAAAATGGCTGCAGCGATGATTCCGGTTAATAAGGCACCTAAAGGATGCATTAAATCAGAACCAGCACAGACGGCAACTAAACCAGCCAATGGTCCGTTATGAATAAAGCCTGGATCATTCTTGCCGATGATTATAGCTGCCAAGATCCCTCCAGCCATAGCCATTAAGGAATTCATTGCAACTAAGCCACTGATCCCATTAATTGATTGAGCGGACATGACATTAAACCCGAACCAGCCAACTGATAGAATCCATGCGCCCAATGCTAAAAATGGGATATTGGAAGGGGCAAAGTTAGTGTGTTTTCCCGCTCGGATACGGCCATTACGCATCCCTAAGAAAATGACTGCAATCAAGGCAATCCACCCACCGACACCATGTACAACGACTGAGCCTGCGAAATCATGAAAACCGACAGTAAAATGGGTTTCAAACCATGATTGTAACCCAAAATTGTTATGCCAAATCATGCCTTCAAAAATGGGATAGATAAAGCCGACAATGAAAAAAGTCGCAATTAGGACCGGATAAAACCGAGCTCTTTCCGCTATGCCGCCTGAGACAATCGCTGGAATTGCTGCGGCAAAAGTAAGAAGGAAGAAAAACTTAACTAATTCATAGCCATTGCCTGCGGCTAAGGTTGGAGCTGAGGCAAAGAAAGTATGACCGTAGGCGATCCAATATCCAAAAAAGAAATATGCGATAGTTGATACCCCAAAGTCCGATAATATTTTGACTAAAGCATTAACTTGATTTTTGTGTCTTACTGTACCTACCTCTAAAAACGCAAAGCCGGCGTGCATAAGAAAAACCATAATAGCGCCAAGCAGCAAAAAAAGCGTATCGGAGCTTTGGGTTAGCGCTTGTACTGCGCCATAAATTTGAGTACTTGACTCATCCATATTGACATCTCTCCTGTGAATAAAAATAATGTGCATTCTTTTTGGGCGGTCTTGATAACTCGGCACTAAATTGATGCATTCTAATTCTACACAGCAATTATGATGCCAAGTTTTTGGGGCTGGATTAAAAATAAATGACTAATAAAAGTAAGGGATTAGGTGGTGATGGTGGCAAGAGAGAAAAAGCGAATGCACCATATTAATGCTTGTGATTAATGATGGTGCATTGTTAATACTTAGGGTTGCTTGTATTTTGTGCAGTTTTGTTTGTGGTTAAGCATTTTCTGTTTGAGGTTTGCTTTCTTTGTCGTCTGCAGCCTTGGTGTTTTGTTGTGGAAGATCGCCTTGTTGTAGCTTGTCTTTTTTCAAGGTTCTATGTAATAACTGAGTATAGATTGGTTGACCACCAAGTAATTGTGCCACTATCGTCGCACCTAGCGTCGTAATAATTAATGGCAAAATAAGGTGGTAGTTATTGGTCATTTCAATGACTAATAAAATTCCCGTGATAGGAGCTCTTACCGTGGCCGCAAATAATGCGCCCATACCTGCAATGGCAAACATGCCTGGTGCAATATTTAGTGTTGGATCAAGGTTTAAGGCCACTTGTCCATAAAAGGTCCCAAATAGAGTACCGAGCGCTAACATTGGCGCAAAGATCCCACCGGGTGCGCCTGAGCCAAAACAAATTAGCGTAGTGGCGATTCGGGCAAGAAATAAAATGAACAATAGACTGACGCTATATTCGCCATTAGTTGCGCTTGGGATGAGTTCAATACCACCACCAGTCAATTCGGGTAAGTACAAAAGCAATAAACCAAAGATCCCACCTATGATGGTCCCTGTGATTAAATAACGTTTTTTGTCGTTACGATGAATGAGCACAAACATGTCTTGAGAGAAGGTGACTAGACGGTTAAAAATTACGCCAAATAAACCAAAAATCAAACCTAAAACAAGGAAAAGCCATAAGGTGTCTAAATCGGGGGCCGTATATTGCGGCATGGTAATTACCGCATCTTGTCCGCTGATTGAACGAAAGACAATGGTGGCGATAACCGAAGAAATAATCACCGCTTTAATAGACAATAAGTTGTATCGAAAGTGTGGTCGCATCTCTTCAACCACAAACATGATTCCGGCTAAAGGAGCATTAAAGGCTGCCGCCAAACCACCGGCGGCACCACACGCTAATAGCGAATGCCGTCCATCAGGATCTTTTAGGCGGAAAATATCAGATACCATACGTCCAATATTGCCACCCATTTGGACTGTCGGTCCTTCACGACCGAGCACCATGCCAGAACCTAAAGCGCCAAGACCACCAAAAAATTTTACTGGTAGTACTCGCCACCAACGTACAGGACGAATATCATCCATAGCCCCTTCAATTTCAGGGATACCCGAGCCGGCGGCTTCAGGGGCAAAACGGTTGACCAAGTAATAGCCAATAAAGGCTAGGGCGGCACTGACTAAAATGGCAGATAACCAAAGCGGTAGCATGGAATTTAACTCTTGTTTTAACCAGTCTGTTCGGGACTCTGAAACCCAACGGACACCGACTTCAAAAAACGTTCCCACGAGCCCTGCTAATAATCCAACGATGCTAGATAGTAGGAGGATTGAAACTGGTGTTTTATCTCTCGAGAGAATGACACCAACAAAATGTTTAGATTTGTATCGTGAGATCGAATGTCTTAAGGATTTTGTATTGGCCATTGAGTTATATTTTCCACCGTATAAATAATCAATGTGAATAAAGGAATGAATAATAAATTAGGGGGCTTGAGTTTAGGATAGGTAGCCCGGCCATAATTACATTATATGATTCAATGTGATTATTACATCAAATTGTTACGAAAAGTTATTTTACTTAGATCATGAATAGTTGAGATTAAGCGATAAACTTGAGCTTTTATTGTTTTGTGCCATGCTTATCATGAGCAGGAAAAGAAACGTTTCTATGGAGGACAAGTTTGCTGCTTGGTGTAATCTGGGGGTTCATTAATAGAGTTGAACACGATAGACATAGGATTGCATCTTTGTTTTCAGTAACACTACAATTTGGACGTACACGCAATACCATTTGAAATCCTCGACTATGATGAAAGCTAACGCAGCTTTATCCGCATACTCACGATTGAGACTCGAGGGGAAAAGCGCACTATGATTGGTGCGCTTTTTTACGTTTTAGCCTTAGAAATTTAGGCGGGATAATTTAGTTTTCAATTTAGTATCGAAACCTCAATAGCAGGTGGGTATAATCGAGCGTCATTTATAAGGCCTTTATTTTTTTAAAGGTCAGCGGTTTTTAAGGAGAAAATGATGCCACAACGAATTCCTACCAATATCATTACGGGTTTTCTGGGAACGGGAAAAACCACTACTATTCTGCATTTATTAAAGAATAAACCTGAAAATGAACAATGGGCAGTGTTGGTGAATGAATTTGGTGAAGTTGGCATTGATGGCGCAATGATGACGGAGCACGGGGCAATGATTAAAGAGATCCCAGGCGGGTGCATGTGTTGTACTGCTGGGGTTCCTATGTCGGTGGGTATCAACGCTTTATTAAGGACACAGCCTGATCGATTGATCATTGAGCCAACGGGACTGGGGCATCCTAAGGAAGTGACCGCCAAACTTTTATCCCAGCAGTTCGCCCCTTATGTTGAGTTAAAGGCCACGCTGGCTTTATTAGATCCTAAATACCTATTGAACGAAAAATATACTAAAAATCAAAATTTTAACGATCAACTTGAATCCGCTCAAGTCATTGTTGCTAATAAAGTCGACCAAGCCAGTGAGATGGAATTGGCTCAATTAGCGATTTGGTTTGAAAGCTTTAAGTACACTCACCCATTAGACGAGCATTTTTTACAATTGGTCACGGCGATTAATGGTGAAATTTCAGCCGATTTATTAGACGTTGAGCGAGCATCACAAGAGATAAGTGCGGATGCATCGGAGCCTCATCATCACCATCATGCTGATCTAGACCCTCAATTTGCTTTACCTCCGGGTGAAAAGTACGTTCGTAAAGAAAACAAAGGACAAGGGTATTTTAGTTGTGGTTGGATATTTGGTGCGGAATACCAATTTAATTTTGATCAACTGTTTTCTATGTTATCGGCTCTGACCGCCGAACGAGTCAAAGCGGTGATCAATACCGATCAAGGCTGTTATGCGTTTAATGTTTCTAATGGTGTGGTGTCGGTCAATCAAATGAGTTTAGAAGGTTTTGAATCTCGGTTGGAAGTGATTGATAGTCAATTAATGCCGTGGCAGCAATTAGAAGATGTGCTGTTGTCACTGATTATTGAGTAATAACTATGCCTGAAAACTTATTACAAGGTGCTTTGCTGACGGAGATGAAAACGGTCTCAGCAATGATTGAGCTCTATTGTCGAGCTCACCATCACAGTCGTCAGCGATTATGCACTGAGTGTGAAGAGTTAAAACATTATGCGGCGATGCGATTAGACCGTTGTCCGTATGGGGAAAGTAAACCAACGTGTAATCGTTGCCCAATTCACTGCTATAAGCCAGAACCTAAAGAAAGAATGCGGCAGGTGATGATTTATGCTGGCCCGAGAATGTTATTACCTCATCCTATTCTTGCAATTCGACATTTATTAAAAGAAAGAGCGAAACCGGTCGGAAAGCCTTCAGGCAATCAATCCAATCGAGCACAACGTTTAACGCGTGAAACAGATAAAGAAAGATAAAGAGTGAAAGAGGTAGAGAGGAAAAAAGATAAAGCAGCCATTTAATACGATGCTATGCGCGAACGTGTTCGGACGAAAGTGTTCACTTAAGCATTTAAATCAGGCCGCTTTATCGGGTTTCATTTGCTATTAATAGCGGGTTATAAAATCAATTGTTGATTAAAGAATCAATGAGTTTTTGATTCGGTTATTGCTTTGGAAAGATCTGATTCCAATCGTTTTTCATATCAATCACAGTCCATTTTTCTTGCTTTGCTAAAGGCAACGCTTTTTCTAAATGGCCGACGGCAGACTCTTTATCGTAAGCCCACTCACGCTCTGCATCGGTATGATGAACGAGTAAAGATAAGCTTGGGTAAGATGATGCTTTCGTCCATTGGAGCATTTCTAAATCACCATCTGAGTTTCCGCCCGCAATGACCGGACGAATGCCAATGTAGGTTTGAATGGTGGCGGGTTTTTGCGCTTGATCATTAAGGACGCTAATTTCAGGTAAACGCATAATTTGTGGTTTTCCATCAATGACTTTGTATTCTGTCTTCATGGAAGATCCAAAGATCTGCTCTTTAGGAATACCATAAACTTCAGGTGCCCAAGCACGCATGAAATCCACACCACCAGCTGACACGATATAAGTCTTGAATTGGTTGTCTTGTAAATAGTGCAACAACTCAATCATGGGTTGATAGACCATTTGGGTAAAAGGACGCTGGGTATCCGGATGACGTGCTGTTTTAAGCCAGTTTTTTACGGAAGCATCAAACTCTTCGCTATTCATTCCTGAATGAGTGGCATTGACTAAGGCTAAAATTCCTTTTACGCCGGACTTTTTCACTCCCTCCATATCCCCTTTTAAAACGGAAGCAAAAGGTTCAGTGTTTTTCCATTCAGGGTGTTGGCTCGCTTGGGCTTTTACTTGATCAATAGCGTAATACAGTTGGAAATACGCCGGCTTTTCAGCCCATAAAGTGCCATCATTATCAAAAGTGGCAATGCGTTCACTGACCGGAATAAACTGTTTGGAATCGGGAGAAGTGGTTTGTTGGACATATTCAATAATGCTTTTTTTGGTTTGGGTATCATTCCATGAGGGAAGGGGATCCACATTAGCCAAAACCTGGTGGCTGAGTAGCGTAATAGCAGCCAAGGTGAGAGAACGAAATATTTTCATAAGTTATCCTTAGTTTATGGGTAAATATCGTGTACTAGTGTGTGAGCTGAATAAATAATATCCTTTAGTTACTTGCAGTTAACACATTAGATAAGGGGCGTAATAAATACAAGTTACTTCATAAAAATAAGAGAGTGAGGCTGTTTTATTGTTTATTTGCTAGTTGTTTCAGCTGTTCTATCACCTGAGGAGGCGCATATTTTGCCAGCTCACTAATACATAAGCCCGTCTTAGGATTATTGTGCCGAGCATAGACCCCGCACACGGCATACAATTGCTCTGGAGCTCCTGAAATTAAATATGCTTGTTCAAATGATTTGGTTGACTCATCAACATTAAACTCTTCCTGAATAACTCCATTTAAGTACCAATAGTGGCTATTGCTTTTGGCTAATGTGGCGGCCGTTTGCATTGCTTGTGCGGCTTGCGATTTTTGTTTTAAACGTACCAAGGTCATTGCTTTTGAATAATGAATATCCGCATTGTTGGGTAGTTTCACCAGAGCCTCGTTGAGAATATCCAATGCTTTTTGATTGTGTTGTTGACGGTTTTCATTATCAGCAAGGTTGAGCCAGAGTTGTGGTTCAGTAACATCTTGGCTGAGTAGATTACGATATATCGTGTCCGCCTGTTTCCATTGATGATGCCAACGATAAGCATCGGCAAGGCGTAATTGAGAGACAGGATCGTTTTTAGGTTGTAATGTTGAGATTAACTCTTGGATTGCCGGTTCTAAAGCTTGCTGTTGAGCGTTATCAAAATGGTTATAATCTCTTAATAAATTTTCTGCAGCTACAATGCGAACATTTAAAACTTTATCTGAGAGCAACGGAGACACCATCGTCCAACGATGTTCAATTTTATAAGGCTCAGCGCCTATTAGAGCAGCCTCTCGGATCTCTGCATGGCTGTCTTTTAATGCTCTTGCGACCGCAATCAATGAGTTTTGATTTGGGTATCGTGCTAGTTGACGTAATGCTTGAGCACGTTCTTGAAGAGGCACTTTAATGTCTTGTGCAGTATAAGCTAATTGTTGGATACGCTCTTGTGTCGAGGGGGCTGACGATGATGAATTTGCTACCGGCGCTTCCACGGCGGCAGCTTGTGCAGTGATAGCCGGCATTAAAGCGATACCGGGCATTAGAATTAAGGCGGTGAATAAAGCGAGAGTGTTGTTCTTCATAATCATGCCTAAAACTTAGTTTCAAATTGTGCTCGTTGCTCGAGTTGTTGGCGCAGCACTGAATCACTGAACTTGCCATGAGCCACCGGATGACCGAGATGACGTAAAATATACGCCATGGATTGATCTACATGAGAGAAGAACTTATGCCAACCTGCGCATAAATAATTTAAACCGGGCTCACCATCTCGGGTGCTGATAAAGCGGTTTTTGGGGCATTCTCCATGACAGGCAAACTTATAGTCACATTGCTGGCATTGTGTGGTCAGGGTTCGAGATTTGGCAAATCCAAACTCTTGCTGCTTTTGGCTATAGGCCATTTCATCAATGGTGGATTCATGAATATTGCCAATTTTATAATCTGGGTAGACATAATGATCACACGCAAAGACGTCACCAGTTGGCTCCATTGCTAAGCCTTTGCCACAGATTTCACCCAAAGTACATAAGGGATTTTTACGCCCCATCCAAGCTTCGACACTGGCTTCGAAATATTGAACGAAAACCTTACCGACATCATGTAATGCCCATTCATTAAATATAGAAATCAGGAAGTTACCCCATGCAAGATCAGAAACACACCACGGTTCCATGATGGAATTTTTATTGCCCGGAATGAGTCGTTTATCCCCTTGACGTGGCTGAGTTTGCTCGCCTTTTTGTGGCGCTATCGTGCGGAAGGTTTTTTGTTCAACGATAGGAATAAATTGCATTTGTGGGGATTTCACTTCATCGCGTAAAAAGCGATATACCTCTAGAGGATTTTGACTCGTCAAATTATTCACACAAGTGAGAGTGGCAAATTTAACCTGATGTTTATGCAATAACTCAACGGCACGCATCACTTGCTTAAACGTCCCTTTACCTGCTTTATTGGTGCGGTAGGCATTATGTAAAAGCTCTGGCCCATCAATACTTAACCCCACCAAAAAGTGATTTTCTGCTAAGAATTGACACCAAGTATCATTGAGTAGGGTGCCATTGGTTTGTAAGTCATTTGAGATGGTGATTCCTTCAGGGCAGTATTGGCGTTGTAGCTCGACGACTTTGCGGAAGTAATCGACGCCTAATAAGGTGGGCTCACCCCCTTGCCAAGTGAAGATGATTTCTGGTGTATTTTGACCTTCGATATATTGGCGAATATAAGTTTCAAGATCTGAATCGTCCATTTCAGGCGAACAGCCTTTTTTATAGTCGAGTAAATCTTGTTTACTCAGGTAATAACAATAATCACAGTCGATATTGCACACCGCACCAATCGGTTTTGCCATTACATGCATACGTTTTGATGCTTTGCCGTTAAATTGAGGACCTTGAGTAATATTCATTTCAGATACCTTGTTGGTTAAATATTTCAGTCTAAACCCTGTATTACATAATATTATGTAATGACGGCAATGACTTGTTATACCTGCTATAACTGTTAGCTATGACCGCATAGGTCAAATCTTAATCAATAATAATACTGATCAGATAATTAGTACTATTGGTATAAGTTATGTTCGGGCTTTTGATTAAATAAATAAGCTAGATGATTCTGTAATCAATGAGCGTTAACTGGATAAATCTACGAGATAAATAAAAGCCTATAACATAGTATAGGCTTCGTTAGTGTCATTTCGATTTAACAATGATCAACTTAATTTATTTTGATGTTGGTGAGTCTTGTAATTTCTTCATCACGGTATCTAAGTTAAATGAAGCCGGAATTTGACTTGGTGGATATTCTTCAAATGTAGAGAGGAATTGGCCAACATAAGCTTGAGCTGGAACATATAAGTACACATGGTCCATGACCCAATCCCAGTAGGTATTTGAAGTGATATCCGCTTCTTCGTATGGATCGGAACGTAAATTAAATAATTTAGGGGTACGCAATGGCGTGAATGGGTCGGCCCAGACTTGTAACGTTCCTTTTGCTCGCTGCTCCATGAAGACAATTTTCCAATCTTCATAACGAAGGGCCACTAATTGACCATCATCGTTAAAATAGAAAAACTCTTTGCGTGGTGACTCTTTCGCTTTCCCTGTGAGATAAGGTAACTGGTTATACCCATCTAAATGAACTTTAAAGGTTTTATCGCCGACTTTTTTACCTTTAAGTAGTTCCTCTTTTACGTTGGTTTCCCCTGCTGCTGCCGCTAATGTTGGGAACCAATCAAGACCACTTACGATATCATTAGCGACACTGCCAGGCTTGATGTGTCCAGGCCAGCGGATCATTGCTGGGACGCGATAAGCCCCTTCCCAGTTAGTGACCTTTTCACTACGGAATGGGCTATTGGCCGCATCTGGCCAAGAGTTTTTATGTGGGCCATTATCGGTGGTGTAAAGCACTATGGTGTTATCGGCTACGCCTAAATCATCCAGTTTATTTAGAATGACACCAACTTGGTTATCGTGTTCGATCATCCCATCAGCATATTCAGTACGTGAGTTGAGGCCTGGTTTGTCACGGTGTTCTGCTTTGACGTGGGTTCGGAAGTGCATACGAGTAGCATTCCACCACACGAAAAATGGCTTATCTGCTTTGACTTGTTTTTCCATAAAATCCATTGCTGCAGAAGCCGTTTCTTCATCAATGGTTTCCATGCGTTTACGCGTTAGTGGACCGGTATCTTCAATTTTACCGTCAGCATAAGAGTGGATCACGCCACGCGGACCATACTTTTTCTTAAACTCTGGGTCTTGTGGGTAATTGCGTTGTTCGGGTTCTTCTTCGGCATTAAGGTGGTAAAGGTTACCAAAAAACTCATCAAAACCATGGTTGGTTGGTAAGAATTTGTCTCGATCTCCTAAATGATTTTTACCAAATTGGCCGGTTGCATAACCCAATGGCTTTAATAATTGAGCTAACGTGACATCACGATCTTGTAAACCAACGTCAGCGCCTGGCAGGCCGACTTTCGCGAGTCCTGTTCGTAAAGTGGTTTGCCCTGTAATAAAGGTTGAACGACCAGCCGTACAGCTTTGTTCTGCGTAATAGTCAGTAAAAATGACCCCATCATTGGCAATTTTATCAATATTGGGTGTGTGATAACCCACTAGGCCTTTAGTGTAAGCGGAAATATTTGATTGACCAATATCGTCACCAAAAATAACCAGAATATTGGGTTTACTCGCGGCCATCGCGGAAGCTGAGCTAACGACTAGGCCGATGCCTAAGGCAAGTTTTGTGAGCTTATCCGTCATATTGGACTCCATAGCTTTTCATTTGTAGGTTAGAGGGGAATCCCTAACTGAAGAAATATCTGTGTCAGCCTTATGTGAGTTTTACCAAAAAGGGTCAGGACTCAGTGTTTTTATTTCTGAGTAGGATGCTGTACCACGATTTAGTAAATACACGTACCCAAACTAAGTTTAAGTATTTAGGTCTGCTTCTCGATAACTGTATGGTCTGAAAGGCAAATTGTCGCTTTATAATGGATATAACTGCTGGTTATATTTTAGGGCGAATCAAGGTTACCGCCGTCACTTAAGGTGAATTATCTGACCATTTGATCGGTATAACAAAAATATGGATTCAGATTTAATAAAAAAGGCCTACAGAATATGTAGGCCATAATATGTATTTTTATTCTTAAGATGTTTGAATCAATGTCTATTTTATTGATTCTGAAGCTTTTCTTTCGCGGCTTCGACTTTTGCGTAATCTAAGCCTAATTCCTCTACCGCATCTTTAATCAGTGCTGGATTTTGCATTACTTGAGCCATCAATTGTTGTAACTGTTCTTGAGGTAAACCGAGTTGGCTGATAGTGGCCATTGCCGCTAATGGGTTAGTGGTCAGCGCTTGAAAAATCTCACGAATTTGTGCATCTTCAATATTGTTTTCTTTTAGTAATGCAAGGATTGGGTTCATAACAGGTGTACTCATAAATCTGGTTAGGTTGAACTAAATGGGTGAAACGAAAAATAAGAACGCCAAAACCATTTTGTGATTGTTTTGGCGTGAAAAGGAAAAAGATTATAGACGCTCGTTTAAATACGCTTGATAGTCAGGAATTTCAATGTCCACTTCTTGCTCTAATAGCGCGGAGTTAAACAAGAATTTTGCCGTTGCGCGGTTGGTAGCAACGGGAATATTCCAAACTGATGCAATGCGCAATAGGGCTTTCACATCTGGATCATGAGGAACGGCATTGAGCGGATCCCAAAAGAAAATCATCATGTCGATTTTACCTTCAGAAATCAATGCGCCAAGTTGTTGATCGCCACCCATTGGGCCACTGATCAAACTTTTAATCGCTAGCCCAGTTTCACGGCTAAGCATATTACCCGTTGTGCCCGTTGCGTAAAGAAAGTGACTCTGCAGTTTTTCTTTATTTTCTTGTACCCAACGCAGTAGCTCTGGTTTGTAGTGATCATGTGCCACTAGAGCAATATTTTTATGCGCAGGCATGGTACGAGTGGTTTTCTTCATTATTAGTAGTCCAAATGTTCAGTAAAATGGTTATGAATTCAAAAATTTGAAGCTCCCGACGAGGCTGTGGTGCCCGCAGGAATGGTCAACCATGTATTGTGTTCACTTTAAGTGACAGCATAATTTAATTGAAGGTAAAAAAATAGGCTTGAGATCGTATTCAAGCCTATTTTACCAAGTGTTTTTAGCTTATTGCCTTAACGGTTTTCAAAGCGATTGTAATCGAGCAAGCCAGATTCAATTGGCTGATCATTTTTATACCACTGAGAAATTTTATCACTGAATGCCCAGAAATTAGGATCACTACGGCGAACACCGTATTTATCTAAAATTGCGACATAATCTTGATTGTTTTGCATGGAAGATAAACGTTGATAAAAATCCGTGATGTCTTGTTCTTGCATCTGTAAGAAGGCAGAAGGGTAGCTACCAACAACGCCTTTAACAAAAGTGAGATCATCGTTTTCTGGATCGCGATTACTTTCCTCATCAAATAAGCTTGAAATGTTGGTATGCGAGTTATTATGGATCAAAGTAAAGACTTGCTCTTGACCTGAGTCCGTTGTGATTAACACGGTTACCAATTGAGGCAGAGACAATAATCCTTTGCCTTTAATATTATCAATTTGACGTAATACCGCTTCATAATGAGGGGCTAAACCGGTGTTTTTAATCTCATAGCGATCGCCCAGTACCGGTTGTAAGCGTTGTTTTAATAATTGATACAACTCTGCCTGTGTATTTTGAGTTTTGTATTCAATACTTGTGGGTTCTTCAAATTTTTTCACATCACGCTGAATAAAAGCACTGAGTTGTGTTGATGGATCTTGATACCAACTTTCCATCAAGCGGTGCCTATCGGCAATCGGCAGTAAGGATAAAAAGTTTTCCTCGCCTTCCATACGTAAGAAATCCATGAACATACGCGTCATCAGTTGATGGCCAAAGTTGCCATAAACATCAAAACCATCAACTAAAAGGTATTGGATTCGTTCCAGTAGCGCATAGTCAATAATCCAAGCGGTTTTAGGCGGTTGGCCAACTAAACCTTTGACAACAGAGGCACTGTCGAAATGCCTGAAGATGGTTAAAGCCGCATTATCATTTTTGCCGTTACCATCCCAGACAAGCTCAGTAGTTAAATGTTGCCCATCTTTGAACCATTGATTCATGGCTTGATTTTTTGCTTTTAGGTAGCGCGCTTGTTGTTCGGAATAGCTGACCCATTGGTAAATAGGAAGTACGTTACTTTGATGTTCGGATGGCAATTTTAAGTTGTCTGTTTGGTCATAGTAGAACTTTTTGACGCTAGGTAATTTGGATGATTTAGGATCCACAAAAAATACCCAGAAGCGATCATTGATGACATTTAATGCTAATTGACCACGACAGACCGGGCCTTTGATAAAGCTCATAATAGTGTTTTGGGCGTTATCTAGCATGAAATTGTAACGGGCTTCGACCGGTAAATCAGCAAAGGCTGTCATTGGGTTGGCTGCTACTTTTGGCGCATAGCTTGGGAGTGTCTTAACTGAATAAACCGGTTTAATGAACAGGTCTTCAATACGCGCTAACTTGTTATCATTTAATGCGTAAGGCTGGTGGGTTTTATCCACGATGGTCGCAGGATAGGCCACAAGACGGTAATACACTCGTTCAACTTTAGGGTCATCATAGGGACGACGAGTGGCAATGCGTTGCACAGGTTGTCCTGGTGGCGTTGCCGAGCGGACCAAAGCAAAAAATTGAATAGGGCTGTCTGCAGTGGCTTTTTGATGCTCGGTAAAATATAAATGGGATAAGAATAAATGTTCGTACACATAACGGCTTGTGAGTTGCTGTTTGAGCGAGTCACCATTGAAAAAAGCTTCCCATTTAGCCACTTCAGCTTGTTGTGCTGATGAAAGTGGCGCGTGGGCAGTCATGACGGCACCATCGGCCAACCAGGTCATTAAGGTGTTGTGTTCAGCAGGTGATAGCTCTGGCATTCCATAAGGCATCCCCCAAGTCGGGTAGTCTGCTTGATATTGATCTAAAGTTTCAATGGTTGGGCACTGTTGTTCACGATCGATATCAAAATCAAAACCTTCCAGCTGTTTTTGTTGTGGCAATGGGTGGGCTTGCTTTTGTGTCAGCAATCGAGCCACTAAGCCGGCCTCTAGGTTCGCTTCTGGAATTTGCGAGCGCTCATTTAAAATGGGATGAAAACCAATATCACGCCATTGTTGGGTGGTTTGTGCATCTTCAAATAGGCGAGTGGGGTTAGAAGCGGTGAGGCGAGTTCCTTGATAAACAAGGCTTTTATTAGCACCACGGTCTATGCCTTCTACTGAGGAGAGTTTCAGTTGACAAGGAGCGTCATAACACGCGTGACAAACCACACAGCGATTATCAAGAATGGGCTTTATCTCATTAACAAAGCGCTGTGCTGCTTGAGTGTTGTATTCAGGAGTACGGTCTTGAACTTCAGCTTGACCAAATAAACTGTCGTAATTTAAACCAGTATATACTGCACAACCTGAAAAAAGAGTGATAAAAAAAAGTAAGGGAAGCAGTCTTAACTTCATTGGGTTACCATAAAAATGCGAGTTAATAGAGTGATATAACAAATTTCTTTTCGATGATAAAAGAAATTATCATCGAAACCCATATTTCTTTGCTTTGAGTTTTTATTTTGTGAATGTATTGTAATTATAGGTTTTTTAGATGTTAATATCTTAATTATCGCTTTTGTCTATGAGTTTATCTGTAAAATTGATAGATCGCTGTGATCGAGTGCTAGCTTCTTAAAAAATAAGGTAAAAAATATTATTCTCTTCCTTAGTATGTGCTAGATTTATTAAGCATTTCTAAAAACATTAATAGCGAGTGATTTATTATGAAAAAGTTGAAAGTAGCAATTGTTGCAGCTCTTGGTGTAACAACATTAAGTGGTTGTATGGGACAAATGGGTGTTACTGGTTTAGTAACCAAAGTGAACTTGATGGCAGTGGATAACCGTTATGCTCGTGAAGGTCTATTCCTTCTAATGAGCCCAGTGTACGGTATTGCTTCTGTTGCTGACTTATTCATCTTTAACTCTATCGAATTCTGGACTGGCAAAAACGTCATCACTAATAAAACACCTGCTTTAGTTGATACTAGCGTTGAAGCTTGGTTGAAAGTGAACGATAAAGTAGATAGCTCTTTAACAGGCGCTCCAGTTCAAGCAAACAACGCTGATATTGAAAACACTACTATTCAGCAAATTGATAACAATACACTAGAAATGAATATTTCTTATGTTAATGGTACTCAAAAAACATTACGTGGCGTGAAAAGTGGCGATGCTGTTGCGTTTTATGCTAACAATGAGCTTATCACTACCGTTAATGTTCAAGAGTTAGAAGATTACGTAGCATCAGCACAATTGTAATTCACATTTTTAGTTTTACTGCGTTATTATCTATTATCAAAGCCACTCAATGATGAGTGGCTTTTTTGTTGGTGCTCAAATTGCGGCATTGAGAGGAAATAATCAATCTTAACTAGTTGATAGATATTTTTATCAAATATATATCAGAAGATTAGGCTTGTTATTGTGACACTTTTATCCGTAGTTGAGGCTAGTTAGAGCGTTTTGAAATCTGACAGCTTTGCTCTTTGAGTGCGATTTGATAGTGCACTTTCTGTTGGTTGGTCACGATAGTGAGGTCGAGTGGTAAATTTGATAACGAAAATTGAAATTGATTATTCGAGTGACCAGAGACTTGAGATGTCATTGTGTTGCCATTGGCACTATGGATATTGATTATCATTGATTTAGTTTGAGTGGTGCGCAAGGTAATAAAAATATTAGGCGCAGTTACTGAGCAGCTAAACTCAAAATCAGATAGAGAAACTTGATGAGTAATAGCTGAAGTGAGTGGGGGAAAAAGAGCGGCGCAAAGCGCCGCAATTATGATAAGTTTTGTCATATTAGTATTGCATTACAGTCGCTGTGTTACCCCAGCCAGATACGGTAGTACTAGAAACATTGTTATTACCGTATTGCCCAGTGAATGAAGCATTAGATAAGCCACTCACGTTGGTGTAGGCGATATTATTATCACCCATTTGTGTAGTAGTGGACACATTGCCCCAGCCAGAAGTGACTGAACCCGCGATGTTTCCGTCACCAGTTTGAGCTATTTGAGTGAAGTTATAGGCCCCTGAACCACCAATATAGGCTTCATTGCCATCACCAAGTTGGTCGATGTCAGCAACAGACATATAAGCATTTTGCATATTGATGTTAGCGGTATTTATATCGCCATTTTGATCAATGCTGGAAGAAACACCACCAGAGTTTGAGACGCTAATATTACCTGTATTCATAGAACCATCTTGATTAACAATTGATTGTATTCCACCAGATTGGTTCACATTAATAGAAGCCGAGTTTGCCACGCCATCATTGAAGTTGTTTTGGTTAATCGTCGAATTAACTAACCCTGAGCTTGTGGTCGAGATACTGGCTGAGTTATGGGCAACACTAGTGTTATGACCGTAGCCAGTTGCCGTTGCAACGGCACCTTGATTAATGCTCGCGGTGACACCCGCTGAATTACTGGTTGAAATGTTTGCGCTATTTGAGCTTATTGCGACATCCCTAAATCCTGCTACAGCAACAGCGCCTTGATTAATAGTTGAATTAACAAATGCAGAATTGGTTGTTTGAATACCGGCTGTATTTGAACTGGATGCATGACTCAAATAAGAACCTTGAGAACTCCCTGCGCCTTGGTTGATTGTTGAATTAGTTGCATAAGAACCCGCGGTGTTCACATAAGCCTGATTATCAGCACCTAAAGCTAATTGATTTACGTTGGCGTTATTATGCGCTCCACCAGTGATAGCAATACCTGAGGTACTCTTAACACCAGCTTGTGCAACACTAGCATGATTATTGAAACCACCATGAACTTGAGCATTAGACACATTACCACTGCTGTCACCAGAGCTATATTGGTATACAGTAACCGTACTACCTACACCAGAAAGCCCTACAGTTGATGTATTATCAACGACGGCGAGTGCTTGAGCACTGATTCCTGATGTTAAGATTGTTGAAATTGCGATTGCTAATTTTTTCATAATAAATTCCTTCTATTATTTATTTTAATGTCATGGTGATGTTTCGATTCATGCCATTAATTATTATCAAACCACTTTGTCCAGATTGATTAATGTTATAACCAGACATGGTTACACTGCTGTTGTCGACGATGTAGGCAAGATTGTCGTTTCCTGTCTGAGAGATAGAACCTTCTTTATTTAAACCTGACTGGCTTAACACGGCGGTATTTTCATCTCCTTCTTGCATAATCTCACCATTGTGACCTTTACCGTTTTGTAAAATAACAGCGAGATTAGCATTACCATTTTGACTAATATCGGCGCTGTTAGATGAACCTCCTTGATTTATCGATGATTTATTTGAATTTCCGTATTGCGATATGGAGGCAATGTTACTGCCTTCATGATGATTTTCTTGTTGTATATAAGCGTGATTTTTATTGCCGCTCATTAGGATACTTGCTTGGTTATTGAGCTCTGAGTATTTATTGAGCTCACTGGTTGCAAGATCTTGATTTGCATAAGCGACATTAAATGTCATGCCCATGTTAAAAATAGTTATCATGCATAAAAATTTTTTTTCTTTTATTGTAAACATTTTATGCGGTTCCCTTGTGTTTATTTAATAGAGATTATGGTGTTTAGTTATGGTTGTAGCTATAAACTTTCAGTTGATTATTGATAAATTTTATTAAACTTAAGTTATTAAACTCTTATGGTTTTGAATGTATGTTTCTAATGTTATTTATTCCGTTTAAAACAAAAGTTTATCTTATAAGTGTTTTAATTTGATATTGGTGATCTTTATTGTGCAACAAATGTTGACTATTTCTTATAAGTGAGAATGTAAAGAAACAGTTATTTTGATGAGTGGTGTAAGTGGATGTTTCAGGGTACTTGTCTACGCTTGAACATAAGTTGTTTCACTATGGATGAGGTTAATTAAGGGGGATTACATGGATGAAAAAATTTACTTGGTTACGAGTAAGACTTTACAATCATCTCTATTGAAAGAAAATTTAGAAATTAAATTTAAGAGAAAATTTGAACCCATTACATTTTCTTTTTTCATTGATTTAATTGAGGTTTACCCTTATAGAGAGTCAGTGTTTATATTAGATATGGAATATATTAAAGATGATATGGTGAATTTATATCTCAATACAGTCAATAACCATGACAGAAAAGTTAAGGAAGTATTAATTAATAATAATAGAGATATTAAGATTTCTTTTGTATTGCAGTTTTCGAATGTGGTTGGTGTGTTTTTCAAGGATGATAGTTTGGATCATATCACTGATGGTTTAAAAGGAATTCTAACGGGTAGGTTTAGCTTATCTAATGAAATAGCCCAAAAAATAATTGAATATTATAGAGAAAATGACTCTGTCTCATCGAGAGCGTATGCCGATCTTACCTCTCGAGAAGAAGAGATTTTAAAGTTGTTATTGCTTGGTTCATCTAATGGGCAAATAGCCGAAAAATTATTTGTGAGTGAAAATACCGTAAAAACTCATTTGCATCATGTGTTTAAGAAAATAAAAGTTAGGAATAGGTTGCAAGCTTTAATGTGGGCGAAGAAATATAAATTTGACGGTGCACTATGAAAATTAATCCTGTTTTATTCCTTTTGTTTTTTGTTTTTATATCTACGATTGAATTAGTTAGAGGTGAAAGTGGGAATGATGCAAAAAATATAATAGAAGAAAAAGGAAGTCTAAATGAAAGTGCAATATTACCAAGTAATGAAGGAGGGATTGATGGGATTATAATTGACCAAACCATGACAGTGCTGGGTAGGAATTTTTACTTTTACTTTAGTCAAAACTTAAATGAGCAACACGAAGATTTATCAATCAATTTAAGTGTTAAAGAAAGACCCACTGCTTTGTCTGGCAGTATTATTACTGTTTTTCATTTTAACACACCAATATATAGAACAAGTTTGTCTCCAGGGTTACAACAGGCTGAATTAAAAGCCAAACAAGCTGTTGATAATATTTCCTATTATTTATTGAAGTGGAAGTTAGAAAGGAAGTATTCCGATAAAACCGATCTCGCTCCTGATGAGCTATAAAGGTGTATTTATGAAAAGGACGATCAGAAATTTATTATTATTTAGTACGTTATCAACGATATTAAATGTCAGTGCAACAGAGCTTATCTATCAACCTGTTAATCCCAGTTTTGGGGGAAACCCTTACAATGGAACTCACCTGCTTAATATTGCGAACGCTATCAATCAATATGAGCCTGATGATGAACTTGGTTTAACTGCAGCCGATAGATTACAAACCACCTTGCAATCTCGACTACTCAACAATTTGTTAGATGATGTGAGTTCCGGAAAATCGGACGGTGGACAGCTGGAAACCGATGATTTCATTCTCAATGTAGTGGATGACGGAAATGGTGGATTGACCTTAAATATTTATGACAAAGTCACAGGTGAGTCTTCCATTATTCAAGTTAGTGACCCTTTAGGTAATTGATATGGAGTATAGAGCAATGAAAAAATTTTACTTTGCAGCCATATTGATGGTGTTGACCGCGTGTTCTAACTCTATTTCTATTCCAGATACAGAAGAAGAATCCAAACTGATGTATCGAGGGGCCGCTTATAAAGATCTGATCAGTCTTCCGAAACCCCAAGGCGTGGTGATGGTGTCGGTGTATAACTTTAGAGATCAAACCGGACAATATCGTCCGCAACCAAACAGCAACTTCTCTACCGCAGTCTCTCAAGGTGCGACATCGTTATTAACTATGTCTTTAATTGACTCTGGTTGGTTTGCGCCATTAGAGCGAGAGGGCTTACAGAATCTACTCACTGAGCGAAAAATTATTCGTGCAGCTCAATCAAAAGGGGATGCATTCAATCAGGGAAATGATCTGCCTTCATTACAGTCTGCCAATATTTTAATTGAAGGGGGGATTGTAGCTTATGATACCAATATAAAAACAGGTGGTTTAGGGGCGAGGTACCTTGGTATTGGCGCTTCAGGTCAATATAGGACAGATCAGATCACGGTAAATCTACGTTCCGTTGATGTGAGAACGGGTAAGATCCTATCGAGTGTTACAACCACAAAAACGATTCTGTCCTATGAAATGACAGCGGGAGCTTTTCGATATATTGATTATAAAGATTTGTTAGAGATTGAAATGGGTTATACCAACAATGAACCTGTTAATATTGCCTTAATGTCGGCTATTGATACCGCCGTAATTTACTTAGTGGTCAAAGGGATAAAAAATCGGTTGTGGAACCCTGCAAGTATGCAAGAGTTGGAAAATCCAGTATTTAAACGTTATGTTGATGATGCTGTTGAGGTTCTATAGCAAGCTTTTTGAGCCAGTTATGTGATGAAGTATCACCTGTATTGGATTATTTGATGAAATGCTCGCTGCGGTGGGCATTTTTATTGTATTCATTTTGTAGAAATTGACACTCACCTGTCACGAAAATGCCCCACATAATTAACGCAATTAACCTAAAGTTTTCTTTTGTGATTGATATTGTGACTGGTATCATTCCAATTAAGACAAAAATGTCATTAAATCAAAGCTATTGTCGAGTGATATCACGCTTTTGGTGACAGCTTGAGAGAGAAACGTTAGAATACTTCACGATTTTAGGGTTTATGTATGCCTATATGAATCCATAGAAATAATGAGCTGACAATGGAGTCGGCTTACCAAATGCATGAAGAGTAGAAGATAAGGCGATAATAATCCTTGGTTATTACCCTGTTTTACCCTTTATGTATGGGTAATGTAGCGCCATTAGTTACATACCTAGTGCTTGTTTAACTTTTGGTTTGGCCGCCGATCAGTTAAACCTAACAGCACACACTTACCATGGTTACGCATAGCTGGCTGTTACTTTTGTAATGGTTTTTGTAACAAGCTCAGGTTAAATTTCCTGGGCTTTTTTTATATCTTAAAATCGTCAGTGCTTGCTTTCATATTCAATTGTTTATGGCACAATCTTCCCATCTCTATTAACTGGTTTACAGGCTCGTAATGAAAATCCTGCACACTTCTGATTGGCATCTAGGTCAAAACTTTTTTACTAAAAATCGTAAAGAGGAGCATCAAGCTTTTATTGACTGGTTGTTAGACGTCGTTTTAAAACACGATATTGATGCGATAATTATTGCTGGTGACGTTTTTGATACTGGGGCACCACCTAGTTATGCCCGTGAGATGTATAACCAATTTATTGTCAAAATTAATCAACTTGGTGTGACTCTAGTGGTGCTGGGGGGAAATCACGACTCGGTCTCGATGCTTAATGAATCGAAACAGTTGCTGGCATGCTTAAATACCTATGTGATTGCTAATACCTCTGAAGAGCTAACGGATCAAGTACTGGTATTAAATGATCGTCAAGGTCAACCCGGCGTGATTATTTGCGCGGTACCGTTTATTCGTCCTCGAGATGTCGTGCAAAGTAGCGCCGGTGACAGCAGTATTGACAAGAATCAAGCACTGGGCGCGGCAATTAAACGCCATTATGAGAAATTGCATCAGTTGGCCCTGACCACACAGGCTCGTTTGCAGCAAGAAACCAATAAAACTTTACCTATTGTGGCGACGGGCCATTTGACGGCACTTGGCGTGACCAGCTCAGAATCAGTGCGCGATATTTATATTGGTAGTTTAGAAGCCTTTGATGCAAAAGCATTTCCACCGGTCGATTATATTGCGCTAGGCCATATTCATCGTCCTCAAATAGTGGCGAAGTCTGATTCTATCCGTTATAGCGGTTCACCTATTCCTCTTAGTTTTGATGAAATTAAAGGGGTGTCTATTAATGATGAATCAATGTCGAATAAACAAATTGTCTTAATAGAGTTTACCGATCAGAACAAGCGTATAGAGCCTATTTCAGTGCCGCTATTTCAGCCTATGGCGACACTCAAAGGTACGCTGGAATCATTAGAGCAACAACTACAGCAGTTTGAACATTGTCCCCAAACCGTATGGTTATGTATTCATGTTGAGCATGATGATTATTTGTCAGATTTACAATCTCGAATACAAGCAATAACAGAAGGCTATAACGTCGAAGTTTTACAACTGCGACGCAGTCGTACTCAACAGTCGCAATCTTTAACTCAACAGAGTAAAGAAACCTTAGCTGAATTAACGCCCTATGAGGTATTTAATAAGCGCCTGAGTATTGAACATTTTGAGGGTGAACAAGCCGAATTACGAAAACAAAGGATCAGCGAGCAATTTCAACAAATTGTAATGAAGCTGGAAAACGACATGACCGAAACTGAACCAAAGCCTAATGAGGATTCTAAATAATGAAAATATTGAGTGTTCGTTTTCAAAATTTGAACTCCTTAAAAGGGGAATGGAAGCTCAACTTTAGTCAATCACCCTTCATTGAAAATGGTTTATTCGCGATTACGGGCCCAACAGGAGCAGGGAAAACGACATTGCTTGATGCGATTTGTTTGGCTTTATACCATCAAACGCCACGACTTGGGCTGATTTCTACCTCATCGAACGAAATCATGACCCGAGGCACCGCGGAGTGTTTGGCGGAAGTGGAATTTGAAGTCAAAGGTATCGCTTATCGTGCATTCTGGAGCATGCGTCGTTCACGTGGAAAAGCGGATGGCAATTTGCAATCGGCGGTTGTAGAGCTTGCGGAAGTTGATTCAGGAAAAGTTCTCGCCAGCCAAGTGAAAAAGAAAGACGCCTTATTAAAAGAGATCACTGGTCTCGACTTTTCACGTTTCACTAAATCCATGATGTTATCTCAGGGGCAATTTGCTGCTTTTCTCAATGCCAAAGAATCTGAACGAGCGGAATTACTTGAAGAGTTGACCGGCACTGAAATTTACGGATTGATTTCTGAACAAGTACATGAACATTTTAGCGAAGTAAAACAAAAGCTTGCAGAGTTGGAATCGCAAGCTAAAGGCGTACAGCTTTTAAGTGATGAAGAAATACAGAACTTTGAAGACGAATTGCAACAATTGAAAACATCTATTGCGGATAATAAAACCAAGTTGCAGCACTGGGAGCAACACAGCCAATGGTGGCAACAATGTCAGGCGGCAGAGAAAGAACTCATTGACGCAAAACAGGCTTTGAATGTCGCGTTAGAACAGCAAAAGATAGCTCAGCCTAAGTTAGAACAGTTAGCGGCAAGTGAGCCAGCGGAACAATTAAAATCGGTGTTTCAACAATGGAAAGAGTCAGACGCTCAGGTTGCGGCTATTGAAAAACTCATTAGTGAGAAACGTGATGCGTTTGTTAAGGTGCAGACTGAAAAGTCAACCAAGGAACAGGTATTGGAGCAAGCCGCTCTTAGCTATCAACAGCACAAAAAATCGCACCATGATTTATTAACGTTAATTGATGACAAAGTGCAGCCTTTAGATAACCAAATTCAACATATCACAACGAAAGTGAATGAATTAACCGAGCGTTATCAACAAGCAAGCCAAGCCCATCATGATAAGCAACAAGAAGTCGTCAAGATCACGCAAACCCTTAAGCAAGAACAAACTCAAAAAGCAGACTGTGATGCGTACTTAACGGCGCATGCGAATGATGAACAATTGACGCAGCACTTAAATAGCTGGGGCTTGCAAGTCCAACAGTTAGCTCAAAAAGGTGAGTTGTTAGCTCTACAACAAAAAGCCTTGCAGCAGCAACAAACTGATAAAACTAAGTTAGAACAAACGTTTCAATCAGAAACTGCTCGTGTTAAACAACTTGATCTTGATGTTGCGACCAAGCGCAGTGTGTATGAAGCGGCACAGAAAAGTACCAACGAATTTAAAGACAGCATTGCTCACAATGAAGAAGCTTTAAATACCGCTTTAGAGCAAGCCAATACGCAGTTACACATTTGTTATCAATTAAGGCTTAAACACGATTCGTGGTTGAAATTGTCTTCTAAAATTACAGAAGAAGCGGAACTGTTAACCTCGAAAAAGCAATTACACCAAAAGCTGACCGAGCAGTGTGTATTATTGCGTCAAGCTTATAAAGCCAAAGAAGCACAAATACAAAGTTACACTAAGCTGATTGATCATGACACTCAGTTTGCTGACTTTCGGGCGCAATTGGCTCAAGGAGAGGCGTGTCCGTTGTGTGGCTCATTAGAGCACCCGATACTAGAGCAAGGTCTGCAGGTTAATCGTTCACAAATTATTGTAGACAAAGAACAAGCGCAGGCTGAAAAACAAGAGATTGAAGCTAATGGTATGAAAGCGCGTACTCAGCTTGATTCAGTGACGCGTTATCTTGAAGAGTTGAGCAAGCACCAAACGCAAGATACACAAGAGTTAGCGTTATTAAAGCAACAATGGGCACAACTTTTTAGCGACACAGGCTTAACTGTGTTTACGATTGACGATGCAGTGAGTTTGCAACAGCTTGAAGTCACACTACCAGTCACCATTGAGCGTCTTAAATTACAACGTCAACAATTGCTCACACTAGAAAAGCAATGTTATGAGGCAAAAGAAGCCTTACACGTGGCGACTAATGACAATAATAAAGCTAAAGCTGCATTAGAAATAATGACGCAGCAACTGAATGCGTTAAGTCAACAAGATCATCAACAAGCTCAGCGTTTACAAGATGAGAAAAAAGCGCTCGTGGCAAGTTATGAACAATTAGTACAACACTGGCTATCGTTAGGTTATGGCGTACCAGAATATGATGTGGAAAATCATCCTCACCAAGTAAGTCATTTACAACAATGGCTAGAACAAAGAAAGCAAGCTTTAGCACTTTGGCAGCAAAAGCAACAATTGCACACCGAGCTAAAACATAAACTAGAGCAAAACCAGCAAACATTAACACGTTTAGAAAAAGAGCTGGTCAACGTAACCGATGGGCTAACCACCACTCAAAAAGCCTTAACCAGCGAAACGGAATCTTTAGCGCGCCTAAAACAACAACGTCAAGCGCTGTTTGGCACCAGACATGTTGCTGATGAACGCATGGCTAGCCAGCAAGCATTAGAAAATCAAGAAAAGCGGCAAACCGATGCACAACAAGCGTTTTATCAATTGCAAACTTTGTTAGAGAAATTGACAGGGGAATTAGAAAGCTTCACCACACAACTTACTCAGCAAAAGCAATTACAGCAACGTTACTATCAAGCTTGGCAAGAAGCATTAGAGGCAAGCCCATTTAGCCAGCAAGAGGATTTTGAACAAGCCTTATTAGCGCCTGAAACGCGACAAGAATTATTGACTCTGAAGCAAGGGATTAATGATCAATTGCAACGAGCTCAAGCGCTAGTCGAGAAGGCACAGCAGCATGAGCAAAAAGTAGCGGCGCATCCGAATGCGGAATCTTGGCAGCGAGTGCCTTTAACTGAGGTGCAAATGCAGCAACAGCAACTGTTGAAAACCTTGGATACACAGGCTTATCGTACCGGACAGGTTGAGCATGAACTGCAATCGAATCATAGCCGCAAACAAAATCAACAGGCTTTATTTGAAAAAATCACACAGGCGCGCCTGCAATATGATGATTGGCAGTATCTACATTCACTGATAGGCTCGAAAAGTGGTGATAAATTTAGAAAGTTTGCCCAAGGTTTAACGTTAGATAACTTAGTGTATTTGGCAAATAAACAGTTAGAGCGCCTGCATGGACGATACTTATTACAACGAAGTAGCATTAACCAAAATGGCTCGCGTGACGATGTCACTTTTTATGCAGACGGTTTAGCGTTATCTGTCATTGATACCTGGCAAGGTGATGCGTTGCGTGATACGAAAACATTATCGGGTGGAGAAAGCTTCTTGGTGAGCTTAGCATTGGCCTTGGCACTCTCTGATTTAGTGAGTCACAAAACCAGCATTGATTCTTTATTTTTAGATGAAGGTTTTGGTACTTTAGATGCTGATACGTTAGATATCGCACTGAATGCATTAGATAATTTAAATGCGTCGGGTAAAATGATTGGCGTGATTAGCCATATTGAAGCCATGAAAGAACGGATCCCAGTACAAATAAAAGTACACAAACGCAATGGCTTAGGGATGAGTGAGCTTGATGCTTCATTCCGTATTTCGAAGTCTTAATAATTGAATGCAAGCGCATAGAGGGAAGAGAGATGTCAGTAATATTGGTTGATGATAAAAAAGTAAAACCATCAAAAGTGGTATGTGTTGGACGAAATTATGCCGAGCATGTTAAAGAGCTCAATAATGCCATGCCGGATCAAATGGTGGTATTTAATAAGCCAACGACCTCGATTACCAACAAATTGCATGCTTATCATCAGGAACCTCTGCATTATGAAGGTGAAATTTGTTTTACCATCAAAAATGGCGACATTGATGCGGTGGGCTTTGGCTTGGATTTGACTAAGCGTGAATTGCAATCCACGTTGAAGGCCAAGCAATTACCTTGGGAACGCGCGAAAGCCTTTGATGGATCAGCCGTATTAAGTAAATTTGTCACTTTGGTTAATGGAAACTGGCAAGGCATTTCATTGGAATTGCTGATTAACGGTGTGCGAGTGCAATCTGGTGGCGTCATGAATATGTTGTATTCACCGCAAGATATTTTAAATGAAGTGAAATCCTATACCACGCTCAATAATGGTGATGTGCTTATGACTGGAACACCCAGTGGGGTAGGCGTCGTTCATGAAGGGGATATCTTCACGGCAAGAATAAAGCAATATGATGATGTCTTAATCGAAACTCAATGGATAGCGCAATAAATAACAGAATAAAATGTTTCTTAGATGTTAATGTGGCTGGCGTTATCTTGAGTTGATGGCAGCGAATTATTTTAACTGATTGTTTTTATTTAATAATATTTTTAGAAAGTCATTACTTTTTTTACGTTATTATTGATTAGAAAAACTAATCTGAATGCAGGATATTTTTCATTTCTATAACCTCAATCTCAACGTTAATATGCACGAAAATTGAACGTTAAATAGAGTGAATACCGCGATGACACAAGCAATTTTAGAATCAGTTGCAAACCCATCAATGGAGCAAAAAACCTACTCGGTTAACGTCAAAGGATTGATTATGCACATCGTTGATGTGTTGTTTGGCACCAGCAAACAGGTTTCTAACGCCGCTTATGATGCTTCAACACTTTCTTCTCATATGAAAAAAGACTTAGGTTTATATTAAGCGCAGCCCAATGTATTCTTAATTGAGTCCATTGACTGGCATCAAAATTTCTTTCAAAGCTGGCTTAGTAAGTCAGCTTTTTTTTATGCCTTTTTTCCGCCTTTAAACAAGCCACTCCTTCTGTTGCACTGTGCATTGTAAATGATCTTACCAATATTGTTACTAATGGCAGAATATCATTCTGAATTGAAGTTTTGAACTCTTGTTTATTGGGCTTAAAGACAGCAGAATGTTCTAAAACTGAGTGTTAACGCTCTGTTATTTCTTTGTTCGTTGAGGCGGTTACTCGCGAATGATGAATCCAATATTATAAAGCCAAATTGAGCAGTTATGCTGGTTCATTTGCATCAATGAACCAAATAGAAAATAACTGACATGGAAGGCACACAATAAAAAGTTGCAGAACTTGTATTGCGATTTTCTGACAACTTAATAAGGACAGAATATGGAAAATACGGCCACACTATCACACCCTCGCTCGGGGGCATCCAATCAAAAAACGTCTTTAATGAAAGCTTTGGGACCCGGCATTATGATGGCGTCTGCGGCGGTTGGTGGTTCGCACTTAGTGTCATCTACGCAAGCTGGAGCCACTTATGGTTGGCAACTGGCTATGTTGATCCTGCTGGTTAACTTATTTAAATACCCATTTTTTAGAGCAGGTGTTCAATATACGGTAGGAACCGGTCAAAGTTTAGTTCAAGGTTACCATCAAATGGGGATTGGCTATCTTTGGTTGTTTAATGTGCTGAATTTTATTTCAGCGTTCGTCAATATTGCAGCCTTATTGATGTTTAGCGCCAGTTTGATGGGGTACTTTTTACCGGTTGCACTCTCACTACCCGTGATGGCTGGTGGAATCTTAGTGGTTTGTCTATTGATTTTAATGGCCGGGCATTTCAAAGCATTAAGCACTCTTTCTAAACTGATCATGTCAGTGTTAGTGATTACCACGGTATTGGCGGTGATGATCGCAGCCAGTAAAGGGGCTGTGGCTCCTGCTGATTATCAAAGCCCATCACCTTGGACGTTAGCGGCTTTTGGTTTTATTGTGATCATGATGGGCTGGATGCCTGCACCAATTGAAATTTCTTGTTTTAATTCTTTGTGGTTAAAGTCGCAAGCCAAAGAGCAAAAAGTGACACCACGCTCTGCGTTGTTTGATTTTAATGTTGGTTATATTGGGACGGCAGTTCTAGCCATCGTCTTTTTATCTTTAGGGGCGTTGGTATTAAACGGCAGTGGTGAAACGTTGAAAACGTCAGGAATTGGTTTTTCTCATCAATTAGTTAGCATGTACACTGCGTCAATAGGTGAATGGTCACGCTATTTAATCGCTGTTATTGCTTTCTTTTGTATCTTTGGAAGTACCATTACTTGTATCGATGGCTACTCACGTGTCTTGACCGAAAGTACCTTGTTACTTCGTGGTAAATCGGAAGATGCCCAGCCTGAGACAGCAAAATCAACATTGAATGTCTGGATGGTAGTTGTCAGTTTGTTGGCGTTTGCGGTTATTTTATTCTTCACGTCTTCATTAATGGCAATGATGCACTTTGCAATGATCCTTGCTTTTATGACGACGCCGATTTTTGCTATTTTAAATTATCGTTTAGTGACTAAAACGCATTTACCCGATGATTTGAAATTTACTGGTAAGTTAAAGGCGTTATCTTGGGTTGGTTTTGTTTACTTATTTGGTTTCTTAGCGGCCTTCATCTGGTGGAGCTGGTTGATGTAACCTGCATGCTCAATAATACCAATCATCTTGATTATCTGAGCCGCTAATAGAGTGTTCGGTATAAGATAAACATCATAAAAGCATAATTGATGAAAGCCTAAGAGATGACTCTTAGGCTTTCTTTTTACTCACAAATTGACTAACAAAGTAAGATCAGTTCAGCATCTGTAAACCAGCAGGAATGGAATCGCCAAAAATCTTTTTCGATTCATCGTCATTGAGTTGGGTAACGTCGCTGACCAATTCAATCCAACTTGCTGTTGCTCTAGAGGCTTGCAGTTTTTCAATGACTTTATTTCGTACATCTTCAGCAATATCTAAGCTGCGATCCCCGGTTTTACGAGCCATCATAACGGCGGCAAATCCAATCATAGGTTCTTGTTTCCAGTCGAGATCCAGCATTTTCAACAACCATTGATTCACTTGAGCGGCAGGAACAATATTGTGTTGGCTGCCATACATTTGCGAACGAGAGGCTAGGCGGCCTAACGCCCACCAGTGTGCTTGAACATGATCGGGCGATTTTTGCGCACGGCTTAAATACCAATTTGATAACAGCATTTTATCTTCACTGTCTAAATGCTCTAAGGAGGCCGATAAGCGGACCATGGCTTCATAACCATGTTCATTTGCTTCTTTGCTACTGCCTTTAGCACGATGTGCGCCAGGGTGAAGGTATTTAGCAATACCCGCTAAAATGGTTTCTTGCTGTTGTTGGTTTAAACCGCCCGCTATACGTCGCCAAAATACCCACCAATCAGACCAAGTTTGATGTGATGGAAATTGGATGCCTTGCTGATAAAGCGCCCAGGTTTGTTCAATGCGCCATTCATCGGTGGGATCACCAAAGCCAGGACGTAAAGCAAAACCGGCTAAACGTAGCCATTGTTTTTCATGTGCTTCTGAACGACGGCGGCGTTTTTTGCCTAAAGAGAAGGTATCAAATAATTGGCGCAGAGTTGGAAAATCCCATTGCTCACGCTTACCTAATTGCTTTTCAAGATCTTTACTTAAGGTTTTGATCAGTTGGCTATTATCGGCTTTTTTATTGGCAGAATAGGCCGAGGAAATTAATGTCTTGGCCTGTTCTAGGCGAGGGTGTGCTTGAGCTTGTTCAAATTCTTCATGTTTTCGAGTATCAAATTCTAATAACCAACGCTGATTATCCTGTTGGGTACTCACACATTCGATTTTCAGTGTACCCACTTCGGTTAATTGACACGCTAACATGACTTCTACGCGATCTTTTTGGTTGGCCTGTAAGTTCTCGCGCGTTTGACAGCCTTCCAGTGTTGCAATGTAAGGAGGCAAGGGTTTGAAGGCTGCACGCTCTAGGTTATTTTGCACATTGAGTAAGAGGCTATTTTGTGGTCCAGTTAGCGCCCCAGAGGCGTTAATAAACTGCTCTTGAGTCGAGGTGAGCAAATCAATTTGGATTGGCTCGCCTAAGGTGAGTAAGAACTGGCGTCCATTAAGGCGTATTTCTTGGCCGGTTTCGGTGCCTTTAGCTAAGACACACAAGGCTTTAGATTGAGCGGTATTTTTTTGTTTTAAGTGTAGAAAGTAAGAGCGAGCCGACCCGCCACCAATTTTCAATTGCGCTCCATGGCGAGCTTTAGCATACGCCACGGCGCCATAGGCAACTGATAAATCGGGAGTTGGGTTGTCTAATAAAGTGATAGGAGAACCGTGCCATTGGCTTAATAATTCGACCATGCGGCTTTCGACTAATTCGCTGTTAAACACACCACCATTTAATAGTAACCCAGTCGGGGTCTGTCCATCAGGAGAATGATGTTCGATAAATTGGGCTAAGTGACGACTGATAGCGGCATCGGCGGCATACGGTAAGCCAAATTCTACGACAGCGGTGCGTCGTTGTTGTGGCATTTCTGAGCGTGCTGTCAACGGGAAAAAACCATCTAACACAATTTGGTGAATTTCTTGTTTAGTTATCGGAGCACTTTTAGTTCCGCCAATTAAACGAGAGCCACTGCCTAAAATGGATATTTTAGCTTGTTCGGCCGCATCTGGGCGCAGTAGGTCTTCTTTTACTTTACGTGTTTGTTGAATTAGCTTCATCAAAGAGGCGGCATTGAGCTTCTTATTTTGGCTAAGACGTTGCTCTGCAAGGTGTGCTAAGGCTAAATCAATATTGTCTCCACCCAGCATTAAGTGATCGCCGACTCCAATACGGTTTAAAGATAATTGTTCTTCATGGTGTTGTGCGGCAATCAAACTTAAATCCGTGGTGCCGCCACCGACATCACAGACTAGAATGGACGGAATGTCTTGGAGTTGCTCGGAGGCGCTGTTTAAGTGGCGACTATACCAGTCATAACAAACAGCTTGAGGTTCTTCGAGTAAATGAATGTGTTGTAAACCAGCAAGTTCTGTTGCTTTTAAGGTCAGATTACGGGCGGTTTCATCAAAGGAAGCAGGGATGGTGACCACAACGTCTTGGTCGGCTAATTTATCGCTCGGGTGGTGGTAGTCCCAACTTTGGCGCATGTGATTAAGGTAGCTCGCACTGGCTAATAGTGGTGAGACTTTATCAACGCTTTCCGCAGCGGACCAAGGCAAAATGTCTGATTCACGATCAACGGCATCATGGGATAACCAACTCTTGGCACTCGACACTTGGCGACCTTCCACTTGAGCGCCTAATTCTCGGGCCCATTCACCGATTATCACCTGATCAATTTCTCCAGCCATTGGTTGACTTGTCCACGGCAGTGTCATATCGCTGGCTTGGAATTGGCCTTGTGCTGGATGAAAACGAAAAGAGGGTAATAAGGGCTTACGCACTACTTCACCAGGGCCCACCAATTGGTCGATGTCAAAGATCTGGACGGCACTTTGGGTTAAGTCATCTTGAATTTCACAATAGGCTAATACGCTGTTAGTGGTGCCTAAGTCGATTCCGACTAAATAGCGTGCTTTGGATGAGTGTGATGAAGTCATGAATATTCCTAATTACGAAAAAGGCATTGAACGTCATTTTAGAGTAATTCAATGCCTTGTGGTTTCGTCAGTGTTAAGCTGATTATTTATCGAGAACGAGGTCTCTCGAGTGTGTTATTGACGAACACTGAACTCAACTTGCCATTTCTGACCGTTATCTTTGGCAATAGCTTCCAGCTCTAACGTGCCAATTTCAGTAATGGTGGCGGCGAGATTGACGACCACAACTTCACCAATACTGCGACCTGATTGTGCATCTAAAGTCACTTGAATTTCTGGTAATTCTTCCAGCTCTTCGGGGGTCCAATAATCAAGATGAGTGCCGACGTTATCTTCGCGACGAGTCGTTGAGCCGTAGAATTGGAATTGTACTGGCTGGCCAATAACTAACCCAAACTCTTGGCTCGCAAGTTCAACATGGCTGCCTTCTTCCATTCCAAATGGTGCGACACAAATGGCTTCCATCGGTGGGGCCATTCCTGGAATTGCTGGCATGGCACTTTCGATCCCCACATAATAGCTGCTGGCGATACCACCACGAATACGTACTCCGCTATTACCCGTTTCCATATTATGACGAACATAACCGTAATAACTGGCGCCACGAGCTACCGCAAGGTCAAGATCCACACCTGTTAACGCTTGAGTTGGCGTGCAATATTCTTGTGTTAACCATGAGTTAATAATGCCTAGCAAACGATCTGAGATCAGAGGTGATTTTAATACACCGCCGTTAAAGAGTACTTTAGTCGGTTTAATAAAGCTGGCATCTTGCTCTTGTTTTTGACGAGATAAGAACGCCGCAATATGACGAGTAATGCCTGCATCTTGGGCATAAGGAAGGCCCAGTTGCGTTAAGGCACTGCGTGTTGATTGAACCGGATGCTCGTCAATCGTTACCGATGGGAAAAAGCCTTCGAGTAAGGTTTGTTCGACATCTTGCTGCGTCAACTCTGTTTTCAGAGTACTGCCGATAAGTTTAGAACCACGGCTCGGGACGACGATAGGAACAGACGTTAAGCTGCGATCATTGAGTAACGCTTCTTTGGCATCACGGCATAAATGGGCCATGGCTTGAACTTGCCAAGGTTGTAAGGATTTGCTTTGTTGCGCTAAGTTCATTTTTAAACGATAGGCAAGGGCGAGATCCATGTTGTCGCCGCCTAATAAAATATGTTCACCAACCGCAATACGCTCTAGTGATAAGTTGCCTTCTTGTTCGGTAACAGAAACCAAAGATAAATCGGTAGTACCACCACCAATGTCAACCACTAGCACTAAATCGCCAAGTTCAACTTGTTCACGCCAAGCTGAGTTATTGCTATCAATCCAGCTATAAAGCGCCGCTTGAGGCTCTTCTAATAAGGTCACATGCTGGAAGCCTGCATTGCGTGCAGCTTCGGCTGTCAGTTCTTTAGCGGCAGGATCGAACGAGGCTGGAATAGTAATGGTGACTTGCTGTTCGCGTAAGGGAGCATCTTGGTGTTGATGATCCCAAGCCGCCATTAAATGCTCTAAATACACTTGTGTAGCTTTTAATGGGGAGACCTTTTGCACTTCCTCATCACTGCCTTGTGGTAAGAAAGCGCTGCGACGGTCTACACCACCGTGACACAACCAACTTTTGGCACTAGCCACTAAGCGCATAGGTGTTTTATTGCCCATGTTACGTGCAATGCTACCCACTAAGGTATTGCTGGTTGAGGTTGCCCAAGGCAGTGCATTGTTACCTGAGGCGATTTCATTTTCATGTGCTTGATATAAGAATGAAGGTAATTGATCGAGAGACTGAACCTGTCCTTGGGCAATTAATTGTGAAATCGGAAAAACATTAACTTGTGGTTCGTCTGCTCCCATTGGGCAGTAAGATAAAACACAGTGGGTAGTACCTAAATCGATACCGATAAAATATTGACTGTTAGACATTAAAGCTCAACCTCTGCCGGTGCGAGTACGTTTGCATCGTAGTTTTCAGATAGTTTAGGCAAGGTAATGGAATCGGCTTTCCATCCTTTATGGATCAGCGTGCCAGTAAACGGAGCTTGACCCGATACGTTACCCGTTAAGCGAATTTCTTGTGCATTAAAGCCATCTTCAATAGTAATGCGAGACTCTTCCTCTTCTGAGCGAATTTGGCTGAGCGTGACATGATCGGCTAAAACTTTTTGACCACCAGTGTGAATCACACGAGCTGCTGCGCCTACTTCTTCATCACTAAAGCCGGTTAAGTCTTCAGATAAGAAATCAATTAAGCGGGCTTCTTGTTGGAAAATCGCCAATAATTGTAGTGCAGAATCGGTAGGCGCTGTTTTTAGTTTAGATTCCACTTCGACGATTTTTTCAACGACTTTCTCTACTTCGATGACTTTTTCGACTTCCACGATCTTTTCAACGGGCTTTTCAATTTCAACAATTTTCTCAACCGGTTTTTCGACCACTTTCTCTATGGTTTTGGTTCTTAAGCTAAGCAGTAAAAAAATAACGGTGGTGGCCGCTAAAATGACATGTAATAAGTCAAAGGTGGTTGGAAAAACCGATAGGTCAAAATTCATGGTTTAATCTCTTGGTTAAAAATCTTTTATAAGCGTCATCCTAAAAACAGGATATTAGGGCATGATAGGGGATTAACAAGGCCCAAGCGCTGAGTTTTGATGCCGATTATTTTAACATAAGCAAATGAAATTCCATTAAACAATCGTGATTTGCCGTAATTGTTGCTGGAAAAGTAGACATTTCAACGTGATTTTACGGCAATGAGGGCAATTTGAGGTCGAGAATTGAGGCGAACTTGGTTAGAATCGCAGGCTGATTTTTAATAGTTACAATGAAGAAGCGAATTAAAGCGCACAGGTAAAAGAAACATGAATTATAACAGAGTCGTCTGCTTTGATTTGGAAATGTGCTGCTGGAATGTCGATGGTGTCGGCACCACTGGTGAGATTATTGAAGTGGGTTTGGCGGAAGTCGATTTGTCGCGTGGTGAAATCGTGAAACGAGCTCAGTATTATGTGCGCCCTGAACAAGATGAAATCTCCGCTTTTTGTTATGAACTGACAGGAATAACACCTAAGAAAGTACAAAAACAAGGTCGTCCTTTAGAACAAGTGATCAAATCAATGATCAAAAACTTTGGGGGGCCGAATAAAATTTATGCTTCCTGGGGGCGAGACGATGAAATTTTGCGTAAAGAGTGTCAGCAAAAAGGACTCGAATTTCCATTTAGTGAATTTTTAAATCTTGCTACCTTATATCGCATTAAATATCGCTTAAAAGACAAGCGTATTGGGCATAAAGCAGCGCAAGAACAATTAGAAATTGAATGGGAAGGACGTCAGCATTCCGGCTATGTTGATGCCTATAACTTAGCCAAGTTAGCCATCGCCATATTGTAGAGCTCGGTTGCCTGTTAACTCTGTATTTTTGAGTTAACAAAAATTATGTGAGTTTATAAAAAATGCCCATCAACTTGAGTGATGGGCATTTTTATTAGTGTCATATTGGTATTAAGGCTTAGGCGGTGACATCATTAAATTGTTTGTTGATGTCTTTTTTATTACCCAGCAAACGTGAGGTAATCGTGCCGGCAGTCATTGAACCACTGACGTTTAATGCGGTACGAGCCATATCAATTAATGGTTCAATAGAAATCAATAATGCGGCAATAGTGACAGGCAAGCCCATGGCTGGTAACACGATTAGGGCAGCAAAAGTTGCACCACCACCGACACCGGCAATACCGAATGAACTAATGGTAATGATCGCCACTAAAGACAAAATGAAGTTCACATCCATCGGGTTAATGCCGACGGTAGGAGCGACCATCACCGCTAACATCGCTGGGTAAATACCGGCGCAACCATTCTGGCCAATGGTGGCTCCAAAGGTTGCGGCTAAGTTGGCAATAGCCGGTGGAACTTTCAGTTTGGTGATTTGCGCTTCGACGTTCAACGGAATGGTGGCGGCAGAGCTGCGTGAAGTAAAGGCAAAAGTCAGTACCGGCCAGATACGTTTAAAGTACTCTTTTGGGCTTACGCCAACAAAAGACACTAATAGACCATGAACTAGGAACATTAAGAAAATGGCAACGTATGACGCGACGATAAAGCCGATCAAACTTAAAATGTCATTGAGGCTTGAAGAGGCCACCACTTTTGTCATTAATGCTGCGATGCCATAAGGTGTTAAGGCAATGATCATTTTAACTAAACGCATCACAATCGATTGAACCGCTTCAACAAAAGTACGAATCGGCGTTTCTAGCTCTTGTTTTTCTTTCATGACATGACGAGCTGCAATACCAACCAAGATACCAAAGATCACTACGGCAATGATTGAGGTTGAACGAGCGCCAGTCAAATCAGCAAATGGGTTGGTTGGAATGAAGCTCACCAGCATTTGCGGAATCGTGAGATCAGCAACACTTCCTAGGCGATTTTCCAGTACCGTCATACGTGCGGTTTCACGAACTCCTTCCGATAATCCTTCTGCGGACAAACCGAAGCCATGAGTAACTGCAATCCCAATTAGGGCTGAAATCATGGTGGTAAATAATAGGACACCAATTGTTAAACCGCTGATTTTACCTAATGAGCCGGAATTATCGAGTTTAACCACAGCGGAGATCATTGAGATCAATACCAAAGGCATGATCACCATTTTTAATAGGCCAACATAACCACTGCCGACCACATTAACCCAATCTAGGGTCTCTTTGATGACAGGGTTTCCTTCACCATAAAAAACATGAATCAGTAGGCCATATGCGCTACCAAAGATAAGTCCTAATAAGACAAGGCGAGAGAGGGTGCTTGATTTTCTTTGTTGATTAAATAGAAAGAAAAGGATGCACACAAATATCGCTAAGTTGGCGATAACGGCAAGTGACATATTTTAATCCTTAAAATGTGTTGTATAAAAGATGGAAGGAAAAAGTTTGTGCTATTAACAAAAATACTATCAAATAATTTACAAGTAACTTTACCGTTAGGAAAGATGAATATGCTATCTATTATGATGTTTAGTTATATTCATTCAGCTGATCAATAACAAGCTCAAGTCATGCCTCTAAATAGAGGGTGAGCGCCTTGAGCTCGGCATAACTAACATAATAGGCAAGGGCGGGGCTAAGATGAAGTAGTCAATAGGCTGATAGATTGGTGGATTTATAAACTAGTGACCGAATAAAGTGGTGAGCTCATACATTGACAGAAAATGGCGGTAAGCCTAAACGAAACGCGATAGAAAAGTTAATCTAGCAAAGCTAACCATAAGCCCACTCCAATCATCAGTGTGCCGGCAATACGATTTAAAAACTTAACGTTATCCCCTTTGGATAAAAATAAGCGCAGACTTTTACCTCCTGAAGCATAAGCCATCATCGAGATAAATTCGGTGCATAAGATAATCCCAATCAAGACTAACATTTGATGAGGCACCGATTTATCGACATTGATAAAAGGTGGTAGTAACGAGACCATAAAAGCCCAACCTTTAGGATTGGCAATCGCCGTGATAAAGCCTTGGCTTATTAGCTTTAATCGATCGGATTGATGACCGGAGAGTTCAAGCTGTAATGACATTTTGCCTTTATTACGCCACATGTTAATACCTATCCAAACGAGATAAGAGCCGCCAATCCATTTTAAGGCGATAAATAAACTAGGATAATTAAGCATAATGGCCGCCACGCCAATGACCGCTAAGCTTGCCACTAAAGCAACACCTGCCAGTTCCCCAATCATCATCCACATTGTGCGTTTGATACCAATGCTCATCCCTAAAGTGAGCGCCAGTGTCATGCACATTCCGGGGGTGATGGAGACAAAAAAGAAAGTTGGGATAAACGCAGAAAGCAAAGCATAGTCAAGCATGGAGATTCCCAAAAGAAATAAATAAAGTAGTGACAAGCATTCACTCTAAAACAAAAATGAGCTTGTGGAAAGATGCCAATGGAGTAATTAACAAGGTGTTATTGTCCGCTAAAAGTCAAAAACAGCTAAATACAAGCGTACAACATTCAAGTAAAATGCAGAACGATACAATCAGACGGGTAGACCACTAATTAGACTATGAATATTCAAATCCGAGCGGCGCAAACTCAAGATCTACCCAAGTTAGATGAATTGATGTTTTGTTTGCATCAAGAGCATCATTTGGCCAGCCCCGATTTATTTAAATCGCCACAAGACATTGAACAAGAAAAAAGCGTCGCTCGTTATTTACAAGCGCCGGATTGTTTAGTGTACATCGCTCTCGATCTCTCAACTGGAGAGTTGGTCGGTTTTGTGACTGGACATTTTGCAGAATTGGTTTCAACCGTAAGTAAGCCTGTTCCTATGGGAAGTATTGATGAGCTCTATATTGTCCCTTCGTATCGACAAGCCGGTTTGGCGAGCCAATTACTGCGTAAGATTGAACAAACCTTGATAGATTATGGCGTCCAGCAATTGTTTGTTGAAGTCTGGGATTTTAACCAGGCAGCGAAAACCTTATACAACAAAATAGGTTATAACCACCATATACATTGGCTGAGAAAGTCGGTGATTTAATGATTTGGATATCGATATTACGTGAATAAATTTCTCTTTATTATACTGCTTTTGATGTTGCCACTGACTTCAATGGCGCAATCCACCTCGCAATCAAACATAACCCCAAATTCAAACATAAAAGGGGCGCTGTGTTTTATTCAGGCAGATGACCAAGTGGTTTTTGTGGATGAGATGTACACCAAGCGATTGTCATTACCGGGAGGTACGATTGAAGCGGGCGAAGACCCTGCAAAAGCCGCTGAGCGTGAAACTTGGGAAGAAACCGGTTTGGTGGTTCATGCTAAAGAGCGATTAACTCAAACTGATACGGCGGTCGTTTATCATTGTGAGCCGGCTTCGGGTGTGATTGCATTTTCAGCCAGAAATGTCAGAGGATTCCATCCATTACCTTCTTGGTTTGCTCCTAGTTTCTCCGTTGAAGTCAAACAGGTTTTTCTTGGCTACCCGGATGCTATTGATGCTCAAGAATATCGTTATCCTGAGCAGTTCTTACAACAAGTTCTCAACCATGACGTCCCGAACGCACCTATTCAATATATTCATTCGGCACAAACTGCGGCGTCGATGATGCATCAAGCACAATTTCCCTGGTTGGAACAGATTCAGCGTGTGGTGTTTTCATTGCCAGAGCCGCTGAATCAACATGTGATTCAACTACTGAGTTTTTTTAACCATGCCTTTGCGGGATTGGTTTTCATCTTTTTAATTCCCTTTTTGATGCATTTTATTGGTGGGCGATATTTCAATCGCATGATGCTGTTAATAATGGTGACAGGCTTTATTTGTTTATTGATGCAATTGGGTTTGAAATACCCTAAACCTTATATTTATCAGCCTAATTTACAAATGATAGAGTCAACGGGATTTGCGACTCCAAGTTTAAGTTCAACATTAGCGATTGTTATTATTGGGTATTTTTTCACAGCTTGGCGGCGAATCCATCAGGATGAATCCATTACTCGTCCTTTGATGTTAGGTATTGTGATCGTTTTACTTCAAGGAATGATCAGTGTTATTTTAGGTGAGCACTTTTTTACGGATGTATTGCTTGCTTATGTGCTGGGGTTATTTGCCTTATGGCATTTTGTGAGAATGGAACACGCCTTAGCGATAAGAAAAAAAGATCCTTTTGCTCATCCGATCCTGTGGTGGTTAGTGGCGCTAGGCTTAGGGGCTGGTGCGTTTGTACTGCATTCATTATCGATGACAAATATCACAGCAATGGCGCTTGCACTGGCGTTAGTGCACAAGCCTTTACTTGCCACTCAGCCTCAATCACGGGTTCTATTTGGGGTAAAATTGCTCATTTGCTGGAGTATCAGTGCCGGCCTTATCGAATTACAAGGCCAATGGTTTGAACACGTTCACTTCGGGTCGGCTAAATTAAGTTATTTTATGCAAAGTGGGCTGTGGTTTGTCCTAACTTATCTAAGCATTAAAATCAGTAGTATTCATATTAAAACATCGACGAATGTTAAAACAAAAGAGATATCGGAATGACTTCAAAAGCGGTTGTAGTATTTAGTGGTGGCCAAGATTCAACCACCTGTTTAGTAAAAGCCTTAAAAGAATATGACGAAGTCCATGCGATCACTTTTGACTATGGGCAAAGACATAAACTAGAAATTGACATTGCCCAGAAATTGGCAAAACAGTTAGGCGTAGCCGCCCACAAAGTCATGGACGTTGGCTTATTGAATGAGTTAGCGATCAGTTCATTAACTCGTGATGACATTCCGGTTTCCAATGAATTGCAAGAGAATGGTTTACCCAACTCGTTTGTACCTGGTCGAAATATTTTATTTTTAACCTTAGCAGGTATTTATGCTTATCAAATTGGCGCACAAAGCGTAATTACCGGTGTCTGCGAAACGGACTTTTCAGGTTATCCAGACTGTCGAGATGAGTTTGTAAAATCGATCAATCAATCTTTAGTGTTAGGAATGGACCGTGAGTTTAAGATTGAAACGCCATTAATGTGGTTAAATAAAGCGGAAACGTGGGCATTAGCAGATCAATATCAGGCACTTGATTTAGTCCGTAATGAAACGTTAACCTGTTATAACGGCCTTATTGGTGATGGTTGCGGAGAATGTCCTGCCTGTCAGTTACGTTCAGTGGGGCTGAAAGATTATTTAGGTAACCGAGAGTCGGTGATGGCCTCGTTGCAGGATAAACTCACTGCCGAATAAAGCTGTGCGCTTATAATCGCTAGATACATAAGATACAAATTAGCCCTCGAATATGAGGGCTAATTTTATGGCTGATCAAAAAGAATCGGCCTTTATTCATATAAATGAATACAATTAAAGATACAGCTTCGCTAAATCGCTAGGCTCGATCTCTTTGCCTTCTAATTCGGCATTCCAGTTGGTGCCAATTAACACGCCATCTTCAGCTAGTGTGATTAACCAATCTTCAACAAAAATATCCAATGGAATTTCGAGTACTTCAAAATCCGCCCATTCTTCAACATTATGCATTACGGCATCTTCTTTGGATGACCAAAATGGCATAACTTCACTATTTTCAAACTCTGAAGAATCGCAAGCTAGCCAACCATCTTCGTTTTTAAGTCCCCAAACTAATTTGGTTTCTTGAGTTTCTTGTACGAATAAATCTAAATTCGCTTGAGTGTCGGATGTTAACTTTGACATATATTTTTACTCTCTCGTGTGAGTACGAATGATTCGTTGAAACGCCTAATAGAATACTCAGCAGTATACACCTTAAGTATTTGAAAGCGCAGTGTTGTTCTTGATGAGCTAACACTGCGGCTCGTTATCAGTTCATTTCACCATTACTTAAAGTTGGTAATAAGTTAATTTGTGCGAGCTTATCGTACGTGGCAGGCAAATCCTTTAAGATAAAAACCTTCAGGGTAAGCACTATCGACTGGATGATCGGCGGCTTGGCTGAAACGCTCAACAAATTGCACCTTACGGCCCGCATCTAAGGCGGCATCGGCTAGGATTTTTTGGAATAAGTTTTGTTCCATTAGACCTGAGCATGAATAAGTCAGTAGGGTGCCACCAGGTTTTAATATTTGCATTGCAAGCATATTAATATCTTTATAGCCACGACAAGCGCCATTGAGCTGAGCTTTTGACTCGGCAAATTTAGGTGGGTCCATGATAACCACGTCAAATTGAGTGCCATTATCACGGTATTCGCGTAATAACTTAAAGACATCGGCATTCAGAAATTCAGCTTTGGTAATATCAAAGCCGTTCAGTTCAGCATTGGCTTTCGCATTATCTAAGGCTGGTTGCGAGACATCAGCGTTAACCACATGAGCAGCGTTACCTTTTAAGGCGTATAAACCAAAACCACCAGTATAAGAGAAGCAGTTTAAGACACTTTTGCCTTCGACATACTTCATGGCTTGCTGACGACTGTCTCGTTGATCAAGATAAAAGCCAGTTTTATGGCCTGATTTAATATCGACTTGAATTTTGACGCCATTTTCTTCAATGACAACGACATCAGGAGGGGTATCACCGTGTAAAACACCTTGACGTTCTTTTAAGCCTTCTTTTTTACGCACTGACACATCAGAACGTTCGTAGATACTGCAGGTCGGGAAAACTTGTTTCAAAGCGGCGATCAGCTCTTCACGTTTGGCTTCTGCTCCGGCGCTGAGTAGTTGGCACACGAGAAAATCTTGATAGCGATCGATAGTAATACCAGGAAGACCATCAGACTCACCGGCAATTAATCGGTAACCAGTCAGTCCATCACGCTTGATGATTGCTTCACGCATAGCTTGAGCATCCATCAGACGTTGAACAAAAAATGATGTATCGATGGGCTCTTGTTCAAAGCTCCACACACGTGCACGAATTTGTGATTGAGGTGAATAAGCAGCTTTGGCTAACCATTGTCCTTGATTTGAATACACATCGACAGTTTCTCCTAATTGAGGTTTTCCATCGACTTTTTGAATGCCACGAGAAAAAATCCAAGGATGGCGGCGCAATAGGGACTTTTCTCTTCCTTTAACTAGATAGATTGCAGCGGTAGGAAGGGTTGATGAAGAGTCGGTTTTTGGTGAAGACATAAGTTGAAATAGCCTGAAATGAATATAATGGGCTATTCTCATGGAATGTGAACTTGAAAGCAAATGAATCTGACAAATGTTTAATCTAATGGCCTATGTCGCTAAGATGAAGGTTACAACAATCGCTAAAGTTAAGGAGGTCGGGGAATGACGCATCATAGCCGGATGTTTATTGTCTCTGGACACGTACAAGGCGTGGGTTTTCGGTATCAAACGGCCCATCAAGCGTTAACGATGGGGTTAACTGGGCATGCCAAAAATCTTAATAGTGGGCAGGTGGAAGTGTTGGCTTGTGGTCAGCCTCATACATTGGATGAATTTTATCAGTGGTTGAAGCAAGGACCAAGAACGGCTCACGTTGAATCCGTTCTTGAAATTGAGACGACACAGTATGCGCCTAGAGATTTTGCGGTGTTATAGGCGTTTTATAAACACTTGGCGGGTTTAGGTAGCCCTGCGAGTTTGGTGGCTTGTTTGGCTGGGCCTTTTCTAAATAAAGTGAAAAGGTATTTGCTATTGCCTTTTTCTGGGCCATGCTCTTTTTCCATGGCTTTTACGAGCATGCGAACCGCAGGAGAGGTATTGAATTCCATATAAAAGTTGCGAACAAATAAGATGACTTCCCAATGCGCATCAGTCAGTTCAATTCCTTCATCTTGAGCGATAACCGGCACTAAACCTTCTTCCCATTGTGTGTGGTCTAACAGATAACCTTCTTTATCGGTTTCAATGGTGTGGTCATTAAATAAATACATGATGTTATTCCTATCAGCGAGTAGCTGAATTCATTGAGTGTTGTGGCATGTGTATCCAAAACGATGGCGTAATGATAATAGGAAATGGATGAACGATCGAATATTATCTGGGTGAGCGGCGGCCTGGTATGAGAATCTCAAGATAATAGGCGAGAGATTCATCATTTTTACGAAGTTAGACGGCCAAAGTGCGGTATTGAGTGACTTCTAGTTATCCGCAGCTGAGGTTAAATGCATAACAATAAACGTATAAATATAAGAAAAGCCTGAAAGTCTCCCTTCAGGCTTAATCATTAGGCTTAGTCATTGATCGAGAGTAATTTAAGCGATTAGTCTCGGCTTGCCCCTAAGATGCTTAGCAAGCTGATGAAGATATTGTAAATCGATACATACAAAGTGATGGTCGCTGAGATGTAATTAGTTTCACCACCACGAACAATGTTTTGTGTTGTTAGCAAAATCGCACCGGTTGAGAATAGGATAAACATGGCACTTAATGCTAGATGGAACATTGGCATTTGGATAAAGAAGCTTGCAATGATCCCGACGATTAATACGATAGCCCCTGCCATCATCACACCGTTTAAAACGGATAAATCGCGTTTTGTAGTCAAAGCATAAGCGGAAGCGGCCATGAAAGATAAGGCTGTTCCACCAAGAGCTGTCACGATGACATCGCCCATGCCTGCACCGACATACATGTTCAAAATTGGACCTAGGCTATAACCTAAGAAACCGGTAAATAAGAAGGCAAATACGAGACCTAAGCTTGAGTTACGGTTTTTTTCGGTTAAGAAAAGTAAACCGTAGAAACCGACTAGCATTAAAATGATCCCTGGACGAGGTAAGTTCATTGCCATAGACACACCGGCGACGACGGCAGACCAGAGTAGCGTCATGGAAAGTAAAAAATAAGTGTTACGTAGTACTCGGTTAGTTTGTACAACGCTTTCGCTTCTTGCGGAGCGTGATGTCAGTGGACTGTTCATAGCTTTCCTCATTAATACAAGTCACTTAAGGTCATATAAAGAGCATAAGTGTTAGTAAGTACATTTATTGTGTTTAAAGTTCCCTTTTTCAAGGGTGAGCACTTAAATTTAATAATAATTCATTGTACTGAAGTTAATGAGTATCACTAAAGCTAAGTTGTAACACGGTATTAAAAAGAGAATAAAAAGCCTTAGCAACAGAGCTAAGGCTAGGAGTGAGCAGGGCGTGTTGATGAGCCGTAGCGTCACTATAGTGATTAAAGATAAAGATAAAGATAAAGATAAAGATAAAGATAAAGATAAAGATAAAGATTAAAATCACTAGGCTTTAATTCTTCAGTTGCAATGATGATTCAACGGCAATTACTCAATGATAAGTAACTGCCTGACTATTCATTTATCGCAACCCGGTAATCTTGACATTAGTGATGCAATATCTGACTTAAGAAATTAATGGTACGGTCCGATTGCGGATTTTCGAAGAATGCTTTAGGGCTATTTTCTTCAATAATTTCACCGGCATCCATAAAGATAACTCGGTCTGCCACTTCTTTTGCAAATCCCATTTCGTGTGTGACACACAACATGGTCATGCCTTCACCGGCGAGTTCAACCATTACATCCAATACTTCACGAACCATTTCAGGGTCGAGGGCAGAAGTTGGTTCATCAAATAACATCACCTGTGGATTCATGCATAAGGAGCGAGCAATGGCGACACGTTGCTGTTGACCTCCCGATAATTGGCCTGGGTATTTGTCGGCTTGATCAGGGATTTTTACTCGTTCGAGATATTTCATAGCCACTTTTTCTGCTTCTGCTTGTGGCATTTTCTTGACCCAAATCGGCGCTAAAGTACAATTTTCTAATACAGTTAAGTGAGGGAACAAGTTAAAATGTTGGAAACACATTCCTACTTGTTTGCGGATCGCTTCTATATTTTTCAAGTCTTCAGTGAGCTCAGTGCCCGCGACATTAATACGGCCTTGCTGATGCTCCTCTAAATGGTTAATGCAGCGGATCATGGTGGACTTTCCAGAGCCTGAAGGCCCACAAATCACGATTTTCTCGCCTTTTTTTACATTCAAATTGATGTTTTTGAGTACGTGAAATTCACCATACCATTTGTTCATACCTTCAATTTGAATCATGTAATCTTGTTGTTGAGTCATAATACTTCCTTGAATTGTTATCTATCCCAATAGCGTCATCTTTTATGACCCGTGTGGAGTTTGTTTTCTAAGTAAATGGAGTAACGAGAAATCCCGAAACAAAATACCCAGAAGACCAGCCCAACAAATACATAGCTTTCGGTTGAATATCCTAACCAATCCGGGTCGTTATTGGCGGCTTGCCCGATGCCTAATACATCATACATACCGATGATGAGCACTAAACTAGTGTCTTTTAATAACGATAAAAAGTTGTTAACAATCGATGGGATAGTGATTTTTAAAGCTTGAGGCAAAACAATCAGTCCCATTTTTTGCCAATAAGACAAGCCAAGCGAATCGGCAGCTTCATATTGTCCTTTAGGAATGGCTTGCAAACCGCCACGAACGACTTCAGCCATATAAGCCGAATAGAACATGACGACCCCGATGAGTGCCCGGATTAATTTATCGGTCTGAACCCCTTCGGAAAAGAAAAGCGGCAGCATGACGGAAGCCATGAAGAGGACCGTAATTAATGGCACGCCACGCCAAATCTCAATATAGGCAATGCTGAGCTTACTGATGATCGGCATTTCAGAGCGTCGGCCTAAGGCTAAAACAATCCCAATAGGTAACGAGACCACAATACCAATCGTTGATAGGATCAATGTAACTAATAAGCCGCCCCATTGATGGGTATCAATCACGGGTAAACCAAACATCGAGCCTTCAAGTAGCCCTGCCATTAAAATAGGGTAGAGGCTGCCAAAAAAGATAAATATCCAAGTACGTTTGGGCGTTTTCTCATAAGCTAATAAGGCAACCAGAATCGCTAATGTCCAATAAAACAGTTTAGGTCGCCATAACTCTTCGGCAGGGTAGAACCCAAACATGAATTGATCCCAGCGTACGCTAATAAATACCCAACAAGCCCCTGTATCAGAACAGGCATCTCGGGTGGTGCCTACCCAGTTTGCATTGATGATCCCCCAATCTACGATTGACCAAAGAGTGGTGATCGCGATATAGGCCATAAATAAAGTCACCACACTATTTAAAGGGGTACTAAATAAGTTCTTACGTAGCCAGCCGATAACACCAACTGTGTTGGCCGGTGGCGGTAAACTTGGTTGAAATTGATGTGTTTTCATCTACATTCTCCGCCTGTTATCTTTCTACTAACGCAACTTTGCGGTTATAGATGTTCATAAGCCACGAGGTTAATAAACTTAACCCCAGATACACTCCCATCGTCATGAAAATGATTTCAATGGCTTGCCCGGTTTGGTTGAGCGTGGTGCCGGCAAACACAGAAACAAGGTCTGGATAACCGATCGCCATAGCAAGAGAGGAGTTTTTGGTGAGGTTGAGGTATTCACTAGTTAGTGGCGGAACAATGATGCGCATTGCTTGTGGAATGACTACCAACTTGAGCGTTTTTGAGCGAGAAAGCCCAAGAGCTAGCGCAGCTTCGGTTTGACCATGGCTAACCGCATTAATGCCGGAGCGCACGATTTCTGCAATAAAAGCAGCGGTAAAAATCCCTAACGCTAACCATAAAGCAAACAACTCAGGCAAAATACTGATGCCACCTTGAAAGTTGAATCCTTTAAGTTGTGGATAATCTCCTGAAATCGGCATACCAGCAGCAAAATAGGCGATAAGCGGAAGTCCCAAACATAATCCTAATACGATTCGTCCGACCGGCGTCTGCACCCCTGTAACTTTTTGTTTATTGCGTGCCCAAATATACACGCCAATGCTCAGTATTACCGCTACAATAGCGGCCAGTAAAATGATAATACTGCCGTCCTCAAATACAGGTTTTGGCATATATAAGCCACGTATATTTAAGAAAATGACTTCACCGAGACTTAAACTTTGTCGTGCAGAAGGTAGGGCTTGTAGAACGGCAAAATACCAAAACAGAATTTGAATGAGGGGCGGGACATTACGAACAATCTCAATGAAAACCGCAGCAAGGCGATTCACCATCCAGTTAGAGGATAAACGCGCGACACCAACGGCAAAACCGAGAATAGTCGCTAAAATAATACCTAAAACCGAAACCAAGATGGTATTGAGTAGACCGACGACAAAGGTTCTTCCAAAAGAATACGTTTCATCATAGTCGATTAAACTTAAACTGATCCCAAAGCCAGCTTGTCGGTCTAGAAAACCAAAACCAGTCGAGATCCCTCGGTCATTTAGGTTGGAAATCGTATTATTAATAATAACGTAAAAGAAGTAACCAAGAACTGCCACCGTAATCAGCTGAAAAGCGATGGAGCGAAATCTTGGACTATAAATTAGGCGAGAGATAGAGCTATCAGACGACGAAGGGCTGATCCTCTTCTCTGATTCATTGGGTTTCATACTTCGTAACCTCAAAATCTTTTGAAAAAGGGCAGCCGACACCGCCCCTATTTTATACCTATCTAGAGAGATTGAAGCATCGTGTGTAAATCGATAAGACACCCAGTCAATTCGTTACTATGTGTGCCGATCTTTAATAAAAGACCTTAGTAACGGTTGCTGTATTTAAGGCGCCTTACCAATTTACCATTTTCAACAATATCAATAGGTTGAGATATAGTTTACTAAGAAGTTAGATGTATTAGCGGATTGGTGGAGCATATTGGAAGCCGCCAGCATTCCAAAGTTTGTTTACACCACGGTCAACTTTTAATGGTGAACCTTGACCCACAGTGCGTTCAAACATTTCACCGTAGTTACCGACTTGTTTAACGATTTGGTAAGCCCAGTCGTCTTTTAAACCAAGACCTTCACCTTTAGGTCCGTCTAAACCTAAAATACGTTTCACATTCGGATCGTTGGATTTTTTCATTTCATCAACGTTCTTTTGGGTAATGCCGTATTCTTCTGCATTGATCATGGCAAATAATGTCCACTTCGTAATATTGAACCATTGGTCATCTCCTTGACGAACAACAGGGCCAAGTGGTTCTTTCGAAATGATTTCAGGCAATACGGTGGCTGAACTTGGATCTTTTAAGTTTAAGCGTAATCCGTAAAGTTGAGATTGGTCAGAGGTGAGGACATCACAGCGACCAGAATCAAAGCCTTTAGCGGTTTGATCCATGGTATCGAACACGACGGGTTTATAAGACATGCCTTTTAAGCGGAAGTAATCGGCAAGGTTAAGTTCGGTAGTGGTTCCTGCTTGGACACACACGGAAGCGCCGTCGAGTTCAGTTGCGCTTTTCACGCCAAGATCTTTTTTCACCATAAAACCTTGGCCGTCATAATAGGTTGTACCGACAAAGTTTAAGCCAAGTGAACCGTCACGTTGTAACGTCCAAGTAGTGTTACGTGAAAGAACATCAACTTCACCAGATTGTAAGGCAGTAAAACGTTCTTTAGCATTTAATGGAACGTATTTGATTTTGGTTTTATCACCCAGTACTGCCGCGGCAACGGCTTGGCAATATTCCACATCAAGGCCTTCCCATTGACCTTTTGAATTGGGGTTAGAGAAACCAGCGAGGCCAGTACTCACACCACACTTTAATTCACCTGCTTTTTGTACGTCTTCCAAAGTACCTGCAAAAGCAGAGTTAGCCATCATTGCCGCTGAAACTGCTAGCGCCGAGGTGAGAAGTTTTATCGATTTTTGCATATGAATCCTTCCTGTATGCGTCCATTAAATCAGTGAAAACTGAAGATAATTGTCTGTGATTATGTAACTAACTAATGTTGTTTTAATTTATATTTATAAGGCCAATAACATACTGTTGTATGCGATTGGTTATTCTTAAGAGTAGGAAAGAATATGGATTACACAACTCAATATTACGATTATGTCCTTGAGTCAGTTCACAAATCTTTCATTAAAAATAGAATGTATAAATGTCAGCCCAAAGTAAATAGTGCAATGTTGCACCAAAAAGTAGCGATTCAGTTTTTATTCTAAAAAAGTGGCTTATTGCGATATAAAGTAAATAAATTGGGTAGGCTGCTTGGCGGATAAATAAAAGCTTTCTCGATAATTCGAAGTAAAATTGTTCACGTTATTGATCTTATGTTTTCTATCTGCACAAATTTGGTAATATCAAGATTGAGTCAGACATCACAAAAAGGAATTCAATGCGCTATTTCCCCGTTTTTTTAGATTTAAGTAACAAGGCTGTTTTAGTGGTAGGTGGCGGTGAAGTGGCTTGCCGGAAAGTTGATATGTTGTTACGTGCTGGTGCGAAAGTGACCTTGGTCTCTCCTAATGTTCATCCGCATTTGCTCGATTTAGCACAACAAGAAGCTTTGCTATGGGTAAAGGCCTTTTATCATAGTGATATGCTGCAAGATTATTTCCAAGTTTGGGCGACTACAGATAACCCAGAGCTCAATCATCAAGTTCACCAAGATGCTAAACAACAAAACATCATGGTAAATGTGGTTGACGACAAACCTTATTGTGACTTTATTACTCCTTCTATGATTAACCGAGGTCGCATTCAAATTGCCATCTCAAGTGGTGGGGCGTCACCGGTTTTAATTCGTTATTTACGCGAAAAGTTAGAATCTATTTTGCCGCAAAACTTGGCGTTACTGGCCGATTTTGGTGCTTCTAAACGTAATAGTATTAAGGCTTCATTAGCAACCGTTGATGAGCGGCGTAAATTTTGGGAGCGTTTTTTCTCCTCGCCTCAATTAGCCACCATTTCTCAAAGAGAATCATTGGAAACTCTATATCACGAGATCCTGGAGCATGCCATTGACGTTGCCCCTGTTGCCACTTGGATTCAATTTGGCGATGATGTAGAAAACTTATCAATAAAAGGTTTACGTTTGATGCAAGAATCGGAGTTGGTGTTATATCCACAAGAGTGCCCATTCGAGTTTGTGGATTTATGTCGACGAGATGCCGATCGAAAATGTTATAGCGATCTTCATCATCTTTCGGTGTTAATGGATGAGGCAAAACAAGATAATTTACGAACTTGCATCTTTATTCCTAAACACGATGGTTCGCCGCAATTAAAATTATTGATTGGCAATGATCAGTATATTCCGATTGTGAATTAATACTTATCACACTCATTAAATGAGCGGATTTTTAGTACAATAGGGAACACCACAACCGAATCTAGCAACGTAGTCTAAACTGATAATAGTCTAAACTGATAAAGAGTAAGTACGATTATTCACAGTATGGGTTGTCTCTGTTTGTCGGGGGATTTATGGGGTATCAACATTTTCATAAAGAAAACCCGTTTGTTCGCGAGTTATTGGATAAAGGGTTTTCTTACACAACGCTTTATCATTTGTCTTGGCCTCAACAAACCTTGACCTTGGAAAGTGGTTTAGTGCTCCGTTTGTATCATCGAGGCATGTTGAGTATTACTCCAGCTAAGCACTCCTCGACAAATCGCAGCGCCACGGTTCTTTCTGCTGGTATTTATGGTGATGAAACCGGGCCTATCGAATTGATGGATGCATTAATTACCCGAATTTTAAAAGGCCAAGTTCAAATAAGTCATCCTTGTTTATTTATTTTTGCTAATCCTGATGCGGCCTTGAAAAAAGTGCGCTTTATTGAGCATAACTTAAATCAAATGTTTGAAATGACTCGGATGCCAGCGCGTGGTGTTGAAAGTGCGATTGCCGCAAAAATGAAAGATGTGGTGGCGTTGTTTTTTGAACGCTCCGATCCGCATTATCGCTGGCACTTAGATCTGCATCATTCTCAGCGACCGTCGCAATATCCCATTTTTGCTATTCGTCCCTTTACTCGTCATCAATCCGCTGAAGTAGATCTCGCGTTAATGGGGTTTTCTCAAGTGGCGGATATCCAAGCCTTTTTAGTCTGTCAGCATCCTGATTTCACATTTAGTTGGTATACCAGTGAATATTTTCAAGCCAAAAGCTTGGCGATAGAGCTGGGACAATGGCAAACCTTAGGTCAAAATCACTTAGCGTTGTTTGCAGGTTTTGTGAAAGGAATGGAAGACTTATTAACGAGAGACCTAACTCAAGTCTTTATCGCTAAACCTCATGCGCGAATGGCTGTTTATCAGGTGATTCAAGAAATAAGAAAGCACTCTTCAGATTTGAGTTTTATAGCCAAACAAGCTCTGATTAACTTTGAACCTTTGTATTTAAATCAAGAATATGCCATACAAGGTGGGGTGCCTATGATATGTGAATCGGGACGACATGCGCTGGTCTTTGCCAATCAGCAAGTTGAGATTGGTCAGCGTGCCGCCTTGCTAGTCGAAAAAGTCCATACTTCCTAATTCCTCGTTAAAAATCATGCAAGTTTACTTTTCAATTGCTGTGTAACTGGTTAAGGTAACCAAAACTTTCAAAGTGATATAGCCCTAGATGCAACTGCAACGATTAATCCAAGCCAAACGTCAACATTGGACCATTCCCTTTATTGTGATTTCACTGTTTTTATTGATGATAAGCCTGGTGTATTTGTCGGTAGGGGATCTCTCCATCTCCATTTTTCATCCATTGACAGAACTACAACAGCAAATCATGGTGAATTTACGCTTACCACGTTTATTGGCTGCCATCTTATTAGGTGCATCATTAGCGGTGGCCGGGGCGACATTGCAAGTTTTATTAGGTAATCCATTAGCTGAGCCAGGTATTATTGGGATTTCGGGAGGGGCAAGCCTTGCGATGGTGATCGCTTTATTTTTCTTTCCGGCCTTAATGTCGCCTTATGGTTCCATGCTGGTGGCAATTATGGGCGCGCTTATCTTTACATTAATGATTGTCGGTTTAGCGAAAGCAATGCGATTAACGACAGGAAAGCTATTGCTTATAGGGGTCGCGCTAGGCATTTTATCTAGCTCGGTTGTGACTTGGGCATTTTATTTTAGCGATAACCTTAACTTACGCATTTTAATGTATTGGTTGATGGGCAGTATTAGCGGCGTGTCTTGGATGCAAATCTCGTTAGGCTTATTGATGCTACCTTGTATTGTGTGGCTGTGTATTAAAGGTAAATCATTGGATCTATTGATGGTTGGAGAGTTGCATGCCAAACAATTAGGGCTCGATGTTCTATCTTTACGTTGGAAGTTGATTCTTTATGTGGCTATTTTAGTCGGCTGTTCCGTGGCAATTGGTGGTGTGATCAGCTTTATTGGCTTAGTGGTTCCCCATCTTATTCGTTTGACTTTAGGAAGTGAGAATCGTTATTTGTTACCTATGTCAGCATTATGCGGCGCTACGTTATTGGTGTTTGCCGATTTGTTGGCGAGGGTGGCTTTATCCAGTGCAGAATTACCACTAGGGGTGATGACCACGACAATTGGCGCTCCCGTATTTATTTGGATGCTATTACGACATCATGATCACCATTAAAGACCTTAGCGTAGCTCAGCGCTTATTACCTGTGAGTTTGCAAATTAACGCAGGTGAAAAATTGCATATTATCGGCCCAAACGGCAGTGGTAAAAGTACATTGTTATCGGCATTAGCGGGATTATTGCCATACCAAGGACAGATTGAATTAGCGGGTAGCGATTTAAAGCACTATGACTTATCTGCGCTGGCAACTCTACGAGCGTTTTTATCTCAATCAGAACGTCCAGCCTTTACTATGCCGGTATTTCATTATTTATCGTTAGCCATTCCCACTACCGCTCGTACTGAGGATGTGGAGCGCGTGGTCGAGATTATTACCACGCAGCTGTCGATTCAAAATAAATTGTCTAAGAGTATTCATCATTTGTCTGGTGGTGAATGGCAACGAGTTCGCTTGGCTGCTATTTGTTTGCAAGCTTGGCCTGAACTTAATCCACATGCGCAAGTGATGTTATTAGATGAACCCGCAGCGCCATTGGATGTTGGTCAACAAACCATCTTGTATCAAATGATCGATATGATGTCTGAACAAGGTCTTGCGGTGGTGGTGGTCAATCACGATCTTAATCGGACCTTGCGCCATTCCGATAAAGTCGTGCTGTTAAAAGGAGGCGTCATTAAAGGTTATGGGGTTACTCAGCAGGTCTTAACCGAAACACTTATTTCCCAAGTGTTTGATAGTGAAATAAAGCGAATTGAGCATCAAGGGCAACCGTATCTGATTTTTGAATAATAGCTTTTTGCATGAAAATTTGTGGATTGATAGCGTGATCGAATGTGGAGCACGTCACACCAAAGTTGTGCAAGCTGTATGAGTTTACACCATAAGTCGTATTAGCTGTTGAGAAATTGTTAGTCGCGACGGAAAGGTGGGTTAATTATTTTATTTAAATTCAACAGGTTAAGTTTATTGTTAATGGTTGGTAAAAGTTGGCACGCAATTGGCATTAGTTAGAGTGATACATTCTCGTCCTAACTTGTGTTAATTGAGAAAGTCCTTATTGAAAAATAAGCTTTACTTCTAACACACATGCCTGCCTCAATGCGCTGAGACAGGCTTTTTTTTATCTGGCTTATTGAGTCAAAGAAGCAAGATCGGCTGGACGGTAATAAACAGACTTTAACACCTTGCCTTTACGAATGGTTTTACCTTGCATTTCAACATCTTTAGCACATTTTGCAATGATGTATTCACCTTGTTGAATGGCGTCAAGTTCAACCCCTTGCTTGGCATAGAAAGCCTGAGTTTCAGTAAATTCTTGTTGATTACGGCAAACTTTGCTCATATTGCTTGAATGCACTTCATCCCAGCAAGGTAAGAAATCAATATCACGATTTTTAGCCACGTGTAGGAGTAGCTCAATCAAGTAGCTGATACCAAGATTGCTGTGTACGCTGTGATCACCACGATGAACTAGACGGCCCATTAAGACATAAATGGTATCGACGATGGCATCGGCTTGCTCGGTTTTACAATCGGCTTCAGCCAGCTCGGTCAATTCTTCAATCGCCAATGAGGTGTGTAATGTATCGGCTTTATCATCAAGAGAGCTGAGATCGGCAACAGGCAAGTCGAAAGTGGTACGAAATTCAGTGATGTCACGATAGAGGTGTTGGAATAATTGCTCAGAAAGTAGAGTCAGTTGCATGGTGAGATCCAGTGGATAATGAATAATAGCCGCGGATGATAACAAAATAATACCAGAGTTCCGAGGCTATCAAGTGCATTGATTGGTCTCGTGGCTGAGTTTGTTCACTCGCTTTAATTGCCACACCAAGCCTAACATAGCGATATACAACACGGTCCCGCCCAAAGCGACCATGTTCCAGCCACCATGTTGCCAACAATAAATTAGATAAAAACCACCTAAACTACCACCGGCATAATAATGAACAAGATATAAGGCCGTCGCACTGGCTTTGGCTTGTTGCGCTTTAGCACTCACCCAAGCATAAGCTAATGAATGAGTAAAAAACGCGCCGCCACTGATCAAAATGAGCGCTGTAAACATGGCATATAAATGCGGAATAAGCGCCACCATCATGCCGATAAAACTGACTATTGTGCCTAAAATCATGCCATTGGTAGAAGGGTAACGTAAGCTCCATTGACCGCTGAGTTTTGAGGTGAGCGTTCCGGTTAAATAACATAAGAAGATCAACGACACTAATCCGACGGGTAAAGAAAATGGCGCAGCGACTAACCGAAAGCCCATCACCGTATAGAGGTTTACAAATAAGGCAAAGTTAAGCCCGCCAATGAGCATAGCAAACCATAAATGGGGAGTTTGCAGGTGTTGCATGGCATCTTTGATGTGACGGCTCAATCGGGTATCTTTGGCTTGAAAATGTTGTTGCGGTGGCACCCACAGAGTAACCCATACTGCAACGAGTAAGCTCAATAATGTCATTCCAAGTACCGCGCTTTGCCAACCTAGCCATTCGCCAATGATCCCTCCATAAATTCGACCAGTAATGCCGCCCAATGAATTGGCGCCAATATAAGAACCAACCGCCATTAAGAAAACTTTAGGGCTAAACTCTTCTGCCATATAAGCGACGGCGACCGAGATATAACCGGAGAGGGCGATTCCCATTAAGGCGCGTGAGGCGATCAGAAGAGGCAGTTGGTCTGACACTAAAATGGCTAAACCTGCAACAGGTGAAGCGTACAAACTTAATAACATGATTTTGCGACGGCCAATTTTTTCAGAATAGATTGCCCAAGGTAACAAAGACAATGCCAACGTTAATGTGGCCGCGGCGAGCACCCAATTGACGTGAGTGGCACTAACTTGATAGTGAATGGCAATTAATGGCAATAAAGGCTGGAAAAGGTATAAATTACAAAATGAAATAAATGAACCAATAAATAAGCCAAAAGTCACTTTTTTCAGTGAAGAAACCGTTTCAATTGGCTGCTTGTGTGCCTTTGAAGGTGCAACGCTTTGTGTCACTGATTTGGAGAAAGATGACTTGGGCATAAATGGTCTTGTTAGCATGTTGTGACAACCTATGTGATTTTGTTGTCCAAATCATAACAAGTGCTCAAATATATATAAAATATATTAATTTTATAGTATGTATCTATTATTTAGATGGGGGTGGCAATCTTATAGAGCGAGCCTCTCAAAGATTTATCTAGGGAATAAAATGAATACTAAATCCTTGCATTACTTTGTTGTGGTTACTGAGATGGGGAGTTTTAGCCGTGCGGCTGAATCCTTGCATATTGCCCAATCGGCTTTGAGTGTTTCTATCAAAAAATTAGAGTCATCGGTTGGGCTGACCTTATTGCACCGGCATGAAAAAGGGGTGCAATTGACCGACGAAGGTGCGCGTTTATATCATCATGCAAAAGGCATTTTACAAAAAATAGAAGATGCAACGCTGGAAATGCAAGAGCTGAATGGTTTGATTAAAGGCGAGGTGCGTTTAGGCGTACCAAGCATGATGGGCTCGTACTTTTTTCCTGACATTCTCATGGCCTTTAAGCAGCAATACCCAAATTTGAAGCTCACTATTATCGATGCAGGTACACAATCGATTCGTAAAATGCTCTTGGATGGAGAGTTAGACCTTGGGGTGATTTTAAATGAAAATGTTCCAGATTCCCTAGAAATTGAACCATTAATTGAAGATGACATGCTGGTGGTGGTCAGCCCTGAGCATGAATTTGCTCAACGTCGCAGTGTTTCGATTCATGATTTCTTTTCACAAGAATTAATCATGTTTAAAAAAGGCTACTTTCATCGTGAAATGGTGGATAAGTTATGTGCCGAACATGGCTTAACTCCGAATATTTCGATTGAAACCAATTTAATACCGATGATTTTAAAAGTCGTGCATAAGGATTTTGCGATTGGCGCACTGTTAAGGTTGGTGACGGAGCATGAAAAAGGTATCGTCGGTATTCCTTTTGAAACCCCGATTAAGTTAAAAATAGGGATGGCGTGGCGAAAATCAGGCTATTTGTCGGTGGCAGATAAAGCTTTTATGGAATTTACCAAGCAAGCTTTACCTGCGTTAACCGGACGTAATAAGCGTTAACCGGGCGTAATCAGCGCTGAATTAAAAGTTATGGCTCTCATCTTGGTATTCTTTACGTACACGGCGGGTAATGCCTGTAAAGAGTGTATACGCAATCGTGTCGCAATAACGGGCAACTTCAGCCGCTAATAAATGTTTACCCCATAACTCTACTGTTGAACCGATTTGTGCCTCTGGAATGTCGGTAAGATCGACCATTAACATATCCATGGAAACTCGTCCCACTAAGGCCGTTCGTACGCCATCGACCATTATTGGTGTGCCATCTTTGGCATGCCGCGGGTAACCATCGGCATAACCCATGGCTACCGTGCCAATACGCATGGCTTTAGTGGCGTGAAAACGTTCACCATAGCCAATAGTTTCACCGGCTTGGACTTGCCTGATTGCGATGATTTTTGAATGTAAGCTCATGACCGGAATTAACGCTTGAGAAGCAGAATTAGCTTGTGATAAAGGATCGCTTCCATACAGCATGATACCCGGTCGAATGTAATCCAAATGGGCGCGAGAGTGGGCGAGTGTCGCAGCACTGTTGGCGAAGCTAGCAGAGGCTGGTAGAGTCGACAATACCTCTTCACTGAGGCGCAGTTGCTGGTGGGTTTTGGGCTGATCCAGCTCGTCGGCACAAGCAAAATGTGTCATGTGCACAATCTGGGCGACTTGTGGTAGTGATGATAATTGCGAAAAGGCAGCTGAATATTCTTGTGGGGAAAAGCCTAACCGATGCATGCCGGTATCTAATTTGAGCCATACTTGAAAACGAGATGACTCAGGCTGTTGCGCTATCGCATCAATTTGTTGTTGATTATGCACTGCTGTCCATAATTGATAATGCGCAATTAATGGCAGTTCCGATGTCTCAAAAAAGCCTTCTAATAGTAAAATGGGTCGCTGAATGCCCGCTTCTCGTAGTTCAATCGCTTCTTCGATGCAGGCCACACCAAAGGCATCGGCTTGATCATCTAATGCCTGAGCAAGTTGAATCGCCCCGTGACCATAACCATCGGCTTTAATAATGGCGATCGCTTGTGAATGGGGAGCAAGGGATTTTGCTAAGGCGTAATTATGTTTAAAGGCGGCAAGATCGATGCTTGCAGTTGCTGGTCTAGCCATAATAACGCTCAATCGATAAGCCTTCAGGGTCGATGTCAGGCTGTTTATTATTGATGATATCGGCGACAAACTTGGCAGATCCAAGAGACATGGTCCAACCTAATGTGCCATGGCCAGTATTCATATAGAGATTGGAATATTGGGTACCACCTAAAATTGGCGTACTATCGGGCGTCATTGGGCGTAAACCACACCAAAATTCGGCTTTCGCAACATCGGCTGCGCCAGGGAACATATCTTGAATGACAAAATCGATACTGGCTCGGCGCTTTAAAGGTATCTCTAAATTAAATGAGGCGATTTCTGCGGTGCCGCCTACACGAATACGATCCTCAAAACGAGTTACCGCGACTTTATAAGTTTCGTCCATAATTGTTGATTGGGGGGCACGGCTTTCATCTTCAATTGGAAGGGTGAGTGAATAGCCTTTGATAGGGTAAATGGGTAACTCAATCCCTAATGGTTTCATCAATTGTGGAGAATAGCTGCCTAGGGCACAGACAAAAGTATCAGCTTTAATCGGGCCTTTATCGGTTTTCACGCTCACGATCTTGCCATTAGATTGCACCAAATGTTCAATATTGGTATCGAGCATAAATTGCACGCCAAGCGCTTCACAATGTTTTGCTAACTCGGTCGTGAATTTATAACAATCGCCAGTTTCATCTCCGGGTAAACGTAACCCACCCACAAATTTATCTTTTACATGCGCTAATGCAGGTTCAAATTGTAAACAGGCCTTCATATCTAGGGCTTGATGTTCAATCCCAAGTTGCTTGAGAACGTGAATATCTTTCTGTAAAGCTTCAATTTGCTTGTGTTTGCGGAATAATTGCAATGTACCTTGTTGACGTCCATCGTAATTAAGATCAAGTTCTTTACGTAAAGCGACAAAACAATCACGACTGTATTCAGCAATGCGTAGCATCCGAGCTTTATTGGTTTGATAGCTTTTGGTATTGCAGTTCGCCAGCATTTTGGTCATCCAAGATAAGGTGTAGCCATCCAGCTCTTTCATATTGATCATAAAAGGGGAAAGGTCTTGCATCATCCAACCAATGGCTTTAAATGGCACGCCAGGTGCCGCCCAAGGTGAGCTATACCCTGGTGAAATCATTCCCGCATTGCCATAACTGGTTTCTTCTGCAACGTGAGGCTGCCTATCAATCACGGTAACTTCGTGACCAGATTTAGCCAAGTACCATGCGGTTGCCACTCCTAACACTCCACCACCTAAAATTGCTACTTTCATGATCATCCTTAATCTGATATTTAAACAATGGATATAACTAATTCTATTCTAAATTAAGGAGAATTGAGCTTTGAAATTTTGTAAACTCTAGGTTTAAATTCTGTGAAATTTGCAAAAATTGGGGTTGAAAATGATTTAATTTCAATCAATGTTTCGCCTGTTTTTTTGTTCACTGATTCAAAATGATGGCGAGAAGCTGATTTCATTTTCCTTTTATGAGAGCAAAAACTAAGCTGAAAGAATGAGAATAGGCGTAAATTAACCTTACTACTGGTGATTTCCTTATGATTTTTATCATTCTGCCACTAAAATTATAGCCATAGATACATAGATACATAGATACATAGATACATAGATACATAGATACATAGATACATAGATAAATAGCATGCGTACTTTTCCATGGTTTATTACTTTTTATGTTCTTGCTCTTTTATGTGATTGCGAGGTAAAGAAATGTGTTTAAAGATTGAGGCGTTATGAAGCACTGGGTATTTTTAGGGATCGCTATTGTTTCTGAAGTCATTGCGACTTCGGCGATGAAATCCAGCGAAGGGTTCACCAAGCTAGTGCCATCCATCGTGGTGATTAGTGGCTATGTGATAGCCTTTTATTTTTTGTCTCTCACGCTTAAAACCTTACCGGTTGGTATTGCTTATGCGATATGGGCAGGGCTAGGGATTGTGTTAATTACCGCAGTAGCCTGGTTTGTACATGGACAGAAATTGGATTTACCAGCCATGTTAGGCTTAGGTTTGATCATAGCGGGCGTAATCGTCATCAATATGTTTTCTAAGGCGGGTGGCCATTAACTCGCCAATCAACATGAAAGCTACTGCCTTGGCATGCCCAAATCAATCACACCAATAGAGAACTTTTCGTTACAACCTTATCTTGGCAAGTAGTATGAAATTGCTCGCTTAGAATGTTGAACGAAGGCTTTTGTATATAGCTAAATATTTAAAGAGAAAGTAAATGCTCCAGATAATACTTAATTATTTTTTTGGGATTCCCACTTCAAGACAATTGAAAATTGCTGAGAAAGTATCAATACATTTAGAAAAGGAAACTAATGAGTTAGTCGAAAAAAATCGTAAAGAGCGTGAGTTTATTGAGCGTTATGATTTATTGAAATTAAAGTGTGACTTAAAATATGCACGAGAGTATGCACTAGATTTTGGCCTCAGTTCAAAAGAGCTTAAAATGAAAATATCCCACATTAAAGAGGAATATTTTAAATCGCATAGTAAGCATCTTGAAAAATATTTACGTACTAAAGATTGGTATTAGAGTTGATGAATATATCGATATAAATTAAGTAGCATTTAGTACGGTATTTATTTTTTGTTTCGTAGCTGGATGACGGTTCAAACCGTCCATTAACAATACTGCATCAATTTGGTTAAGCTTCAGTTCGCTACTATCAAATACTTGTAATGATATTTTAGATTGAGTAACAAAAACCTTGCCTTAAATTTCGCCAAGGCAAGGTTTATTGTTTCAAATCTAGCGACGATTAACGTCTAGATAATACGGGCACGGAAGGTTTTGCCTTTCATTTTGCCGTTAGAAATTTTCTTCAATGCTTGTTTGGCTATGCCTTTTTCAACCGCAACATAAGCGCGCATGTCGAATAAATGGATTTTACCTACTCGTTTGCCATCTACGCCGTTATCACCGCCCGTTAATGCACCTAGAATGTCGCCCGCGCGCACTTTTTGTTTTTTACCGCCATCAATTTGAATGGTCGCCATTTTTGATTCAAAAGGTGGCTCAGATAGTACGCTGTCATCTGGTAGAGTTGATGGTGAAATGGCGATATCCATATACTCATCAATTTGCGCAACTTTGAACATTTCTTTATCTGCAAATAAGCTAAACGCCATGCCTTTACTACCAGCGCGACCAGTACGACCAATGCGGTGTACGTGAACTTCTGCATCACGAGCGAGTTGGAAGTTGATTACCGCATCTAGATTTTCAACATCAAGGCCACGAGCGGCAACATCGGTGGCAACAAGGATGGATGCGCTCTTATTGGCAAAACGAAGCAAGGCTTGGTCGCGGTCACGTTGTTCAAGATCGCCATGCAAAGCAATCACATCAAAACCTTTGTAATGCAATTCATCCGCCACTTCTTGCGTTTCACGCTTAGTGTTACAGAAGATCACTGATGATTCTGGTTTATGTTTTAACAACAAGATTTGTGTCGCTTTTAAACGGTCGTCAAACGAATCGGTTTTGTAGAAAAACTGCGAAATGCTGGAATGATTGTGTTGGCTTTCTACCTTCACAAGTTCAGGGTTGCGCATGATTCTATTAGCGATGCTCTTGATTTCTGGCGGGAAGGTTGCACTGAATAACAATGTTTGACGTTGGGTTGGGGCTTGTTCAATGATAGCATCCAATGCGTCTTGAAAGCCCATGTCTAGCATGCGGTCGGCTTCATCAAGCACTAAGGTGTTCAATTCCGATAAATCAATACGCCCTTTATCTAGGTGATCCAAAATACGCCCGGGTGTACCAACCAGAATATGCGCGCCGTGTTCTAATGAACCAATTTGTGGACCAAATGGCATGCCGCCACATAAAGTCAGCACTTTAATATTATGAATACTACGTGCTAACTTACGAATTTCTTTAGCAACTTGGTCGGCTAATTCGCGCGTTGGGCACAGCACGAGAGATTGTACCCGAAAGCGTTTTACATTTAAGTTTGCCAGTAAGCCTAGGCCAAAGGCAGCGGTTTTGCCTGAGCCGGTTTTACCTTGCCCAATCACGTCTTTACCGGCAATCATCAGCGGTAAACTGTCGGCTTGGATAGGAGTCATAGATTCATAACCTAAAGAGGTTAAGTTTTCGATCAATGCCGGATCTAAAGCAAGGCTAGAAAAGGCGGTATTGGTGTTAGTCAAAATAATGTCCTTAAAGGAAGAGCAAATGCTCGGGCAAACCTTTTGATTAGCCAGCTCGCATTGGCTTAAAAATAGTGGCTCTAGATTAGGCTAGGCCATAAATTGGGTTTAACAAGATTAGCTATTGTAGATTTTATCAAAGTTAGCGGCATTCCAGCCTGCCATCATGCGATCACCAATTTTTAGAACTGGTACACTGCGAGCGCCAATGGCTTCTAATTCTTTACGACCACGTTGCATTTTAGCATTGCACAAACGGTACTTAATGCCTTTGGAGTCGAGATACATTTTGGCCGCTTTGCAGTGAGGGCATTTATCGGCAACGTAGAGGACAACTCGTTTCATAATAATGTTCTATTTCTTTGTTTCAGTTGAGCGAAGATTAAAAAGGTAAGGAAATAGCTGTTGCTTTTCCTCTGTGGTTAAGCTTTCAACCCGAGCAATGTTGATGTCTGGAATGGCTTCTGGGTTAGGGTAATGTTTTACTGCGCGTTCCATACTTTCTTCACGAATAAGATGAAGCACAGGATATGGCGCGCGGTTGGTTAGATTTTCAGCATCTTCCGGTTGCGCACCTGCAAAGCAGTAATCTGGATGGAAGGTTGCCACTTGAAATACGCCTTCCCAGTTTTCTTGTTTGATCAGCGCATCAATCCAATCTAAGAAGAAATTATAGTTATCAAAATCTTCTAGCATGTTTGGGATCACCACCAGCGTAGTTTCAAGTTCAGAAACCGGGGTGTTCACCAAAGTAGTCAGTTCTTGAAACACATCTTCAAGTAATTGTTCTTCCACGGTTGCTTGAGAGACAAAAATCTTGATTTGTTTGTTACGTTGAGGCTTTGCAGCAAACGGACACAAGTTCAATCCGATCACCACATCAAGTAACCATTGTTCAACTTGAGATTCTATTTCAGTGATGGAAAGAAGGGAGGAAGAGGGCATTGGCATACTCATGTTAGTTATTTATCTGATAACGAATGGGTGAAATCGCAATTTGCGGCAGATTCTAGCATATATCCGTCTCGCAAATTGGATCTTTTTAAAGGTATAATTACCCCAAACTAGGCAGTAAGAGAACCTCATGGCAAAACTAACATTACAAGAACAAATGCTGAAAGCAGGACTGGTTAGCAGCAAAAAATTAGAGAAAGCGAAGAAATCGTCAAAGAAATCTCGTGTACAAGCGCGTGAAGCAAGAGAAGCGGTAGAAGCCAATAAAAAAGCACAACTTGAACGTGATAAGGCATTGAGTGCAGAGCAAAAACAACAAGTTTTGAGCAAAGAATTGAAGGCACAAGTTAAGCAATTGATTGAAATGAACCGCATTGAAATCGCCGACGGTGAGATTGGTTATAACTTTACGGATGGTTCTTTAGTCAAAAAGCTGTATGTAGATAAGCCGACTCAAGACCAACTGACCAAAGGCCGTTTGGCAATTGCCCGTTATTTAGAGGGTTATGCGATCATTCCTGCCAGTGTGGCTGATAAAATTTATCAGCGAGATGAAGACAGTATTGTATTGAATAATGTATTGACTCAAGAAGAGCAAGATGAAGACGATCCGTATGCTGACTTTGTTGTACCAGATGATTTGATGTGGTAATTCACACCATCACGATGAAGATGTAACAACACTATCAGTGTACAAACTTTAACGTACTAGTATTAATCTATAAAAAAGATAGTACGAGCAAAGAGAGTACAAACAAAGATAAGCGGTGGGGCGAGATGGCTCACCGCTTTTTTAATGGATTGAGTCTAGTTTTTGAGACTTTAATAAGCCGAACAAGGCTTGTGTGGCCGTTTCTAAATAACCATATTGCGCCGCTTTACCTAGTACACGAATGCCTTGAATGTGAGTGACAATAAGAGAGACTAAGCCACTAAGATCAGCTTGCGGATGAAGCTGTCCAAGTTTTATTGCATTGCTTAAACAATGAGTGACGCCGTCACTTAAATGCAGCATGAGTTTGTTGCCCACACCTTGTACGGATTGATCGCGTGGGCCATGTTCAAGTAAAGCGTTTTGAATAAAGCAGCCAAATTGTTGTTGTTTTTGTCGCTCAACAAAAGCTAATAAGAAGCTTTCCAGAGTATGAAGATCTGCTTCTGGATAAAATAGCATTTGAGCGGCAGGTTTGCTGGTATGTTCGAAATAATATTCTAACGCTTCTTGGTAAAGGGCGTACTTATCTCCAAAGGCGTTATAAATACTGAAGCGATTAATGCCTAAATGTGCGACGAGATCGGAAATCGAGGTATTGGCATACCCTTGTTGCCAAAAAAGCTGCATAGCTTCAATCAGTTTCTCATCTCTATCAAAATTGCTTTTTCTAGCCATATTTCTCACTTAATTGAAGTTGACCTCGGCCTTTGTCTTTGGTTTTGTTGATTATTTTATTTAACAAATCAACTTAACGGCCTGTTAATCGTTGGGAGGAGTTACCCACAGTGGTCATTCAATGTAGCAAAAACCGTTCACGACTTAAACTAATTGTTGACTGATCGTTTAGTTATTGGTTAGCTTATATCTAAACGAACGTTCAGAAAAGGAAATCAGTCATGAAAATATATGAGTTTGCTACCAACCCAAGTTCTCTTCGTGTGGGGATCTTTCTTAAAGAGATGGGGATTGAAGTGGAAAGGGTGCAGCTTAATGTCCGCGATGGTGAAAACTTAACTCCTGAATACCTTGATAAAAGTGTCAATGGTAAAGTGCCGATGCTAGAGCTAGATGATGGAACCAACATTAGTGAAAGTATTGCAATTTGCCGTTATTTTGCTGAAGCAACCAATAATAAATCTTTGTTTGGTGAAACACCGGCCGAGGCAGGTAAAGTCGAAATGTGGCAACGCATTGTGGAATTAGATGGTTTATATGCGGGCTTCCAAGCATTTCGCAATTTATCGGGCGTATATAGTGACCGTGAACGTTGTGTGCCGGAGTGGGGACAAGAGTCTAAATTACGTGTACAAGAGTTCTTACCAAAGCTCGATAAGCAGTTAAGTCGTCATGCTTTTGTGGCCGGTGACAAACTCAGCGTTGCCGATATTACTGCTTTCTTATTGGTGGGCTTTGTTTGTGAACGTGCTTTAGAGATCAAAGCGTTACAAACGTATCCAAATATTAACGCTTGGTATGAAAAACTTGCGCAGCGTCCAGCCTTTCAATAACCCCTCGATTAAGTTACGTCTGGCAGGCTATTTTTAAACGCTATGGTTAATTTAAATACTCATGGTTAATTTAAAAGCTATGGTTAATTTAAATACTCATGGTTAATTTAAAAGCTATGGTTAATTTAAAAACTATAGTCAAATAGCTTGCCGTTAATGAGCTTAGAGTCGGTTAAGCCTGAAATATGAACGGCTCTTAATAAAACAACGGCGATATTATTTGTTTTTAGATTCCTGCTTGGAGGTAGGATTAGACGCTTGTTGTTTCCATTCGGCTAAAGCTTGTTGCATTTCTTGCTCATTTTTCAAGACCTTACCTAAAGCATCATTCGGTTGTTTCGGTAAGGTTAAGCCACATGAAATCAACGTTGCAGTCAATTGTTCAACCGATAAATGCGGCACATAAAGTAAATCTTCTTGTTTTTCAAAGCGTACATAACCATTAGAAAGGTTAATCGCTTGAGGGACAAAAACCACATGATAACCTTCTTCTGGAACTGGATAAAATTGACCATCTGGCCCCATAAACTTCTCGCCATTTTGAGTTGGAATCATCCAAGTCGGCCCCAAATCAAATACTATTTCTTTCGAATTCTCGCCGGACCAAGAGCGTGCAAAAGCCGGTTTTTTAAACGGAGACTCTTCCGAGGTTAAGGCTTCCATGATTTGCTTGGTGGAGTTATGGATAATGCCAAAGCCAGGAATCCGGTTAATGGTTTTATCTGAGAGCCAAGTATAAAAACGTTGCTGTAAGTGACCATCAAAAATGATTCCGATAATGAGCATTAGCAACAAGGCAGCAAAGAGCCCAAAGCCCCAAATACCACTTAATAATTGATGCCAGCTATCTGGTAGAAAGTACGCCGCCGTTTTATCCATAAAGGTTACGATTGCATTGACCACCCAGCCAGCAAAGACCAAAGGAATGACAAATAACATCCCGATCTTAATTTTCTTGATAAGCAGTTTCTTCATTGAAGGTCATCCTTGATGGAGTGATGATAATCATCTGTTAGTGATAACTTTTTAATATTGTAACGATAATCATCATTAATCATAACTATTTCTTGAACCGTAAGGTTTCCTCTGCCTAAATAGGACGTAGTATTAATCGAAGAATAGAGTACACACTATGTCGCATAGCTTTTTGATTGAATCTTGGGATTTTTCTACCTTTCCTGCCAAAAGAGTGGAACCCACAGAGCCACTTGGTTTGCTTCAAGAGCATCATTGGTATCATTGCCAGCGTGAAGCCAAAGAATTACGCCATTGGCTGTTGGCAAATGATTTTGAAACAGGGGTAGTGGATAGCTTGCTTGCCGATGATACCCGACCTCGATTTGAGTTATTTGAAGATCAGTCATTTTTGCTCATCATGCGAGGCGTTAATCTCAATGAAGGCGCGATGCCAGATGATATGCTTAGTGTTCGTATTTTATGGCACAAAGGCATTTTAATTTCGACACGGAAGATATCTTCAAAAGCGATTACGGAAATTCGTCAAGCACTCGATGAACAACGCGGACCGAAAACCACGGCTCGGTTATTATTGGCGATCATTGATGGGTTAAATCAAAACATTGCACACTTTTTAGATACGGTGGAAGATCAGCTGTTTGAAATTGAAGAAGGCAATGGTAACCATCATGATCTGCATGTCATTCATAAGCGATTACTCAAGTTACGTCGTTTTATGAAACCACAGCGTTATGCGCATGATGATTTTTTGGAAGTCCAGCATCCAGAAATGGAAGATGTTGAATTAAAAATGCGTAACTCATTGGATACGGTGATTCGAATTAATGAATCAATCGATTTTTATCTTGAACAAATTCAACTGATTAAGGCGGACATCGAACAAGACCAAGCGGAAAAAATGAACCGTAACACCTATCTTTTTACGGTGATTGCAGCCATTTTCTTACCGGTAAGTTTTTTAACCGGGTTACTTGGCATTAATATTGGCGGCATCCCTGGGGTCGATAATCCGATGGCCTTTATGGTCTTTTGTGTCGGGCTTGTGGTGACGTTTATTTTTGAGTTTATCTTATTGCGTTGGTTGAAGTTCTTTTAGTGACACGGTCACGATTAGCGATCTCGGAACGGCTGCGTCAGCATCTTGAGCAGCCCTTGTTCTTTCAATGAACGGAATCGATTAATCCCAATTTGCATATTTTGATGTCCTGCTTTGGGTTGCGCTATGTAACTCCCAAAAACACGATCCCATAAGGAAAGACAAAAGCCGTAATTACTATCCGTTTCGTTGCGGTAGACAGAGTGATGAACTCGATGCATATCTGGCGTCACAATGACACTTCTTAACACTTTATCGAGTTGAGGAGCGATCTTGACATTACTGTGATTAAACATGGCGCAGCCATTCAAGATTATTTCAAATAAGAGTACAGCAATCACCGGGATACCTAAGCCGAAAATGATCGTTATTTTCAAAATCATGGATAACCATATCTCAATAAAATGAAAACGTGCACCTGTGGTGACATCAATATCTTGGTCTGCATGATGAACTCGATGTAAGCGCCATAATAGCGGTACTTGGTGGAAAATACGGTGCTGCCAATAAATACACATATCCAATAATATGATGGATAAAATCACTACTGGTAGTTTCGGAAGTGTAAATTGATTCAGTAGCCCGATACTTTGTGATTGAGCGATAGAGGCTGCCATAATCGCGAGGAAAGGTAAGGAGAGTGGTAACAGAAGGCTATTGATGATCACTAAACCTAAATTATTACACCAACGATACCATTTGGGCTGACTGAGCGTTTTTCTGGGGTGAACCGCTTCCCAAGTCGCCATAAGAGCAAAAATGATGAGAAAGACACTCATTCTGAGGATATGTTGAGATTCTAAGAGTAATCCATCCATGATTGTGTTGTTTCCGTAATTATACAGCCAGCCTTGATGAGAGATAAGACGTTAACATGTTCGCAGTGAAATTGCTTTTATAATGATAGAGCTAGCATTCAATAGAATAATCATATCGAATAAGGTAACGCTTTACTTTACCCAGTTTGGCCTTTAGATTAACCAATATTAGTCGGGGAGCCATTAGGCTGAGATCACCAAGGTGAGACCCGTTGAACCTGATCCAATTAACATTGGCGTAGGGAACTAATGTACGTGTCTCCTGGAGAAAGCTTTTCGCTACACGTCTATTACTTCCATGCGCATAAGGAAGTAATATGTCTCATAATAACTCATCCTCTAAGATTCCAAATATTCTTACCATTGCGGGCTCTGATTCTGGTGGTGGAGCAGGTATTCAAGCCGATATAAAAGCAATTTCTGCGACGGGGGGATATGCTTGTTCGGCTATTACCGCTTTAACGGCGCAAAATACACAAGGCGTACAGTCAATCTTTCCAGTATCACCATCATTTGTTGCTGAGCAATTAGACGCGATTTTTAGCGACATGGATATTGCTGCGGTTAAAATCGGCATGTTGAATGATAGCCAGATTATTGAAGTAATCGCACAAAAGCTAAAGCACTATAACTTAATGAATGTTGTGTTAGATCCCGTCATGGTCGCCACTAGTGGAGACCCCCTTATTCAACCCAAAGCCATTGAAACGCTTAAGCAATGTTTAATTCCTTTAGTAGATGTTCTAACTCCTAACTTACCAGAAATTGAATTGTTATTAGGCAGTCAAAAATCGCATACTGAAGCGCAAATGTCGGAGTTAATTGAGAAGGTTCAATCTTGTCCAACATTTAACGATGTCGATGTGTTGTTAAAAGGTGGGCACTTTCAAGGATCACAAAGTACCGATTGGTTGATTCGAGCGCATCAAGTTACCTCGTTTTCTCATCCTCGAATAGTCACTCCAAATACGCATGGTACGGGGTGTTCGTTATCTTCGGCCATCGCTTGTTACTTAGGGCAAGGTGAAAATTTAAATCAAGCGGTTGAAAAGGCCAAAGCCTATCTCTCACAAGCACTACAAGCTTCCGATCAATTAAGTGTTGGCAAAGGTTCTGGCCCCGTTCATCACTTTTATGCTTTTCATTAATCATGACCTTGATTATCGATTTTACCTAGGAGTTACCCATGCATGCGATCATTTCTCAGCGATTACAACAGCTCCGCTACACACAGCCTTTGATTTTGAATGTGACCAACTATGTCGTGATGAATAATACCGCGAATGCCTTACTGGCTATTGGAGCTTCACCCATCATGGCGCATAGTCGTCAAGAAATGGCTGAAATGGTGAATATTGCTAAAGCGGTAGTGATTAACCTTGGCACATTAGACTCACTTTGGGTTGAGCGTATGCGCTTTGCCATTATTCAAGCTAATTTATGCGGTAAACCAGTCATTCTCGATCCTGTCGGATGTGGTGCTAGTCAGTTAAGAACTCAGGTGGCTCAAGAGTTTAGTCAATTAGCCGATAAGCTTATCGTGCGAGCCAATGCTTCCGAAATCATGGCTTTGGCGAATGTAAAAAGCCAAGTCAAGGGTGTCGATGCTTTAGATGCCAGTGAAAAGGCGATACTTGCGGCGCAACATCTCATTGATCATTATGGTGCGCGGCAAGTGGTCATTTCTGGCCAGTTAGATTACGTAGTTACGAACCAGGGCATCCATCAGTTTAACAATGGTCATGAATGGATGCCTAAAATTACGGGGATGGGGTGTACCCATACTGCTTTAACGGGGGCCTTTGCTGCCATAGACCTTGATTGTGCAGGTTTATGCTCCACTGCGATTTTGGGCGTTTGTGGTCAATTAGCCGCTAAACACAGTCAAGGGCCGGGTTCAATGCAGGTCAATATTTTAGATAAACTTTATGGCTTAGATGCCCAAGCAATTGAATATACTTTAGAGAGTGCTATTTATGAGCTTTAATCGCGATTTTAACTACCCATTGTATTTGGTGACGGATGAAGGGACCAGCGGCGAGGCTTTGCAGCGATTAATTCATCAAGCTTTGTTGGGCGGAGTGTCTATCGTGCAAGTTCGCCACAAAAATAATAACGTTCGTCAATTTATCGAAAGGGCACAAATTGTAAAAACCCTCATTGATGCTTTTAATGCTGATTCTTTAGTGGACGTTAAGCAAGCAACGTTGAAAAACAATAAAGTTCCTTTAATTATCAACGATCGTGTCGATGTCGCATTAGCCGTCGAGGCTGATGGCGTGCATCTTGGGCAATCCGATATGCCAGTTGAAATAGCAAGGCGATTGATGGGTAATGATAAAATAGTCGGTCTTACGGTAGAAAGTCCTGAGCAATTACAGGCAGCGCAAACATTGGATGTGGATTATGTAGGCATCAGCACCATTTTTAATACCGCAACTAAACTCGATACCCAATATCAATGGGAAATAGCAGGGCTAAGTAACGCAGTGAAGCAAAGCAATAAGCCACTAGTTGCCATTGGTGGAATTACCGATACCAATATCGCTGAGATTGCTCAGACGGGCGTCCCTAGTATTGCCTTAGTGTCTGCTATTTGTCAGTCCTGCGATCCGACTAAAGCCGCTCAAGAGCTCAAACAGCTCATGCTAAGCCATAAAAGCCTTTAGCCTTTAGCCTTTAAAAGAAGTATTGACGTTCACAAAAGACAGTTAAAACAGGGCACTCAAAAAAATCGATAGTTCAAAATCGTTCCAATCCACGAAATGATGGTCAAGTTTTGTGGGTTGAATCGCCTTTATTGTGGCTTGTTGAATTAATTTTAGCTGAGTTAAGATGAGCGGAGTCGCCTTTCTAATAGTTTTGCGCCCCCTCGATAAACGAAAAGTGACCACAAAATTAAACCACAGCCAATAATCTTTCCAGCAGGCATATCATCACCATAAAATACCACACTCAATGAACTCGCCCAGACAGGTTCTAAAATCATAATAATTGCCGCATTGCCTGATGTCGTTAATTTTTGTCCAATGGTTTGCATTACGTAGCGTAAACTTGTTGCGACTACGGTACTAAGTCCTACCCACAGCCAAGTAATATTGGATATCTCTGTTGGCCATTGTTCCAAAAGTAATGAGGCGATAGAAGCCACCACACCCACTACAAAAAGCTGGATACACGCAAGAACTAAGCTTGGCACGCTTTGCGCATACTTAGCATTAAAGTTGAAATGAAAGGCCAATAACACGGCTGAAATCAGAAACCAAATCTGGCTTGGGGATTGATGGTAGCCATTAGAGAGAGATAAAAACCCTAAACCAAGAATCGCAAAAGGTAATGAAACCCAAAACATACGAATAGGTTTTTGTTTGAAAAGCAACCAGCCTACAAAAGGTGCAAATAACATCGCAAGACTGGAAATAAAAGCGCCTTCCGCCAAGGTGTCGGTAACGGAAATGGCGGTTACCCAAGTCAATAACGCACCAGACATAATAAGGCCAACGCTCGCCGCATTTAAACATTGTTTACTAGTGAGCGTGAGCAGTTGTTTATAACAAAACGGTAAAATGAAACACGAGGCAGCAATAAAGCGTATACCAATGAAAGCAAAAGGGGGAAGACCCGCTATCGATTGCTTGGAAAATATCCAACCTAGACCCGCTAAAATCGTCGTTATAATGAGGAGAATAGTGGCTTTTAATTCTTGATTCATAGTGAAAAACATCTGAATAAAAAGGAAAGGTCAGGGTAGCACGTGAGTGACGATATTGTCGCGATCTTGTTACAGGTTTAGGCGTGTGAATGTATTTTTATGAGCGTAAAAGATGAGTGAAAAAACAAGCCCCCAATGAGCATCGCAATAGAATGTCATCAGGGGCTTATGTTATTAAGAAAGTATTATGCAGAACGTTTTAGTGCTAATTCTATTTCGCCTGCATCTGGGTTATTGAAAGTCTCAATATCCAGTTCATTTTCAGATTTCGCCACAATACAAGTGACCACGCTGTCACCAGTAATATTGACCGCGGTTCGAATCATATCAAGTAAACGGTCAACGCCCATGATCAGTGCAATACCTTCTAAAGGTAGGCCAACTTGATTTAGAACCATCGCCAGCATTATCAGACCAACACCTGGAACCCCAGCTGTACCAACAGAAGCTAATGTCGCCGTTAAAATGACGGTCATGTAATCGCCAAGAGTTAAATCAACATTGAAAGCTTGAGCAATAAACGCCGTCGCAACGCCTTGCATAATGGCGGTACCATCCATGTTGATGGTCGCGCCTAGTGGAACAGTAAACGAGGCAATTTTGTTACTGACACCCAGACGATGTGTGGCTGTTTCCATCGTAATTGGAATCGTCGCATTAGACGATGCGGTAGAAAAGGCAAACATAATCGCGTCTTTCATTTTCTTCCAAAATGCAACTGGGCTTAATCCTGATAAAGCTTTTAGCAATACGCTATAAGTAACGAATGCGTGAATCAAGAGTGCCGCAACTAAAACTAAGAAGTAAGCAGCTAAGTTCGCGATGGCTTCTAATCCTAAACCGGTAAACAGTTTTGCCATTAAGAAGAAGATACCGTAAGGAGCCACTTCCATTAAAATCGTCACTAATTTCATGATGACTTCATTGACGTCAGAAAAGAAATCCGCAATACGTTGCCCCGGTTTACCAGCAAGGCTGACCGCAATACCAAATAATACAGCGAAGACAATCACTTGTAGCGTATTACCCTGAGACATTGCTGCCATTGGGTTGCTTGGGAACATGCCAACAATAACTTGTCCTAAAGATGGGGCACTTTGTGCGCTGAAAGATGCTGCAGAAGTGAGATCAGCACCAGAACCTGGCTTTAAGAAGATCCCCATTACAAGAGCAAGGGTGATCGCTATCGCGGTTGTAGTAATATAAAAGGCCAGTGTTTTACCACCTAGGCGGCCTAGGGTAGTAATGTCTTTTAATGAGCTGGTACCACAGACAAGGGATACAAACACAAGAGGGATCACTAGCATTTTTAAGCTAGCAATAAAGATTTTGCCACCTACATCAAATAAACCATTAACTAAATAGTTATTAATGAATTCATTAGTAGATAAAAAGTTTTGAATGATAAACCCGCATAAAATACCGGCAAACATACCGATAAGGATTTTACTCGTTAGTGAGCGTTTTTTCTTGTTGTTATCGTTCTTCATGAACTTATCTCCATATAAAATACTTTGTACAACCTTCAAAGTGATCAGGAGAGTAGCAGATTTAAATAAAAACGCGGCTTACTTGTAACAAACTATGATTTATTGGTGTGATGGTTGTCACATAAATGCTAACAGTTTGTCATGTTGTAAGTAATATGTTAGCCAGCTTGTATTGGTTGTGTGGCGGGTTGGTTAAAACTATTCTCCTTTATATTGCAAAGTAAATAGTATTTTTTCCTGTTTGAGGGGAGGGTTGGTAATAATTCTTCGAGAATAAATTAGGTTGGAAATGTCACTGACAATTAACAATAAAAGAAAGCCTACTTCAAATGAAGTAGGCTTTCTTTATATGGTGCGTCCGAGTGAACTCGAATCACCGACCCCTACCATGTCAAGACATATATTATTAAAGTTATAACATAAATAAATACTTGCTAACCCTTAGGATTTTATATAAATCAAATATTTACATATATCTAATGATGTCTTTTTAGATGTTAGTCGCAAATAATGAATGGAATTATTAAACAAGTTTGATCAGACATTGTTTGATAAAGTCATTTGGAAAAAATTGGCTCGTTTTTCTAGAGAAGATAACAGAAACTTGTTATATATCAGCAAGGTGTAAGCTAGGGGTGTTAAAATAACATCCCAAAGCAGCCCGAACTTTCGAGCCGGCTTGTTTTTCTGGAGGTTGGTCAATATTATTTTAATGATTATTTAAAATAAAACAGTCGGTTACAGGTTTTTGGGGTGGTAAACCTGACCAGAAAAACAAGCCGGCAGGTTATTAACAATGTTATGTAACATGGAGGTTTAGTGAATATTGCAGTCATATTAGGTACTTCTAAATCTGACGGAAATACCCGAAAATTAGCAGACTCTTTCGTTGAGCAGTCTGGTGCAAAGTTGTTTGATCTAACTAATTTCGACGTTAGTTTTTATGACTATTCGCATGAAAATAAAAACGATGATTTCCTTCCCATAATCCATGAACTACTTAGCTTTGATCATCTGGTGTTCGCTTCTCCTGTGTACTGGTACTCAATGTCAGCTCAGCTAAAAGTCTTTTTTGACCGATTATCTGACCTTTTAACGATTGAAAAGGAATTGGGACGTAAGCTAAAGGGTAAGTCTATTTCAGTTCTATCTACGGGTTACAACTTGGAACTGCCTGATTGTTTCGTACAGCCATTTGAGTTGACAGCTAAGTACATGCAACTTGAGTTCAAAGGCTGCGAATATCTTGCTATACAAACAGAGTCTGATTTAGGTAAAGTTACTGTTAGCGCAGCACAAGCCATTGAAAATGTTACATAACAAAGCGTTCAAGAGGGACAGTCAACGCGTGGCGAATTTGGCTCAAATCTTGGTATTTGTGTTTACGGTGGTAAATTGAAGTTTGGTGGTAGCGCGTTGCTGCCCCTTAACGCGGCGTTATGCCTTTTCCTCAAAAATCGACAAGGAGCGTGATTTTGAAAATAGAAAAAGTAAATAAATCGTATCTTGAAGTTGTAGCTCAACTATTTGATTCATATCGTCAGTTTTACGGGCAAGAGCCTAATTTAGCTGGTTCGAGAGCCTTTATTGAAGACAGACTAAATTGTTCGGACTCTGTCATCTTTCTTGCACTCGGTCATCAAGATAAACCGTTAGGCTTTGTTCAGCTTTATCCATCTTACTCCTCGGTTGCAATGAAGCGTATGTGGTATTTAAATGACTTATTTATCGCTGAGTCGGCAAGGCAGCAGGGGGTTGGTAAAGCGTTGCTACAGCATGTAAAAACTTATGCTTTAGAAACCGATGCCCTTACAGTTAAACTGGCTACAGCAGTTGATAATGAAAATGCCAAAAAATTATATATTTCTGAGGGTTACTCAAAGGTTGCTGCATTTGAGCATTTCACTCAGAAAGTAGTACAGGCATAACAAACGCTTCAAAACGGATTCGCCTCTTAGTTGTTGTGGTTTCAATAAGTTAAGTGAATAAGGTGCAAGCGGATGCTTGGTGATCGGGGCTCACCGTTTAAGTGGGCGTTATGTTTATGGGGCAATCATACGATTTTACCCATACATCTCTCTAAATCTGTTTCATATTGAGTTAAGTCTATGTTTTCTATGTTTTCTATGTATATGATGTGCCATGCTATAAAAATATGTCATAAGTTTAATATGGAGTGATTATGATCAAACTTAGAACAGTTCTTACAGTTTTTTCCTTAAGTGTCGTTTTGGCAGGCTGTAACGGGCAAAAGAGTGCGTCTACAGGTGTTGCGTGTATGGGGCCTGACAATGACAGTTTAGTTGAGGGATTAGGAAAGCAGTGCAAAGCTGGTGACTCGATTGCAACAAAGCATCCAGCACATTTCTGTGACTTTGATTTTGCTATTGCATACAACGATTATAATACTGCTTTTTGCATTTACTCAGGTAAACAAGCTGAAGAACGAACAGTTTTAGCTAACGCAAAATAAACATAACAAAGGATTCCCAACGAATGGTACTTCTCATTCCATCGTTGGGTTTTGTGTTTACGGTGGCATGGTTCAGTTCGGTGGTAGCGTTGCTCACTACTTAACGCGGCGTTATAACTCAGGGAGATATTGGCGATGCCGTCATGGGAACAAGACATAATTCAAGCACTTGAAAATCTAGGTGGAGTTGCCAGTTATGATGACATTTATTCAGAAGTGTCAAAACTAAGAAGTGACCTTCCCAAAACTTGGAAAGCTGTAATTCGCCGTAGAATTCAAGATTTGTCATCAGATTCTGATGGCTTTAAAAACGGTCAAGACCTTTTCTATTCGGTTAATGGCTTAGGTGCAGGAATGTGGGGGCTCAGAAACAAATTATCTTACACCCCTAAAGCAGCAGATTTACCGGCAGGTACCAAAGAACCAGAGCGGGAATATACAGCGACATACCGCGTTTTACGTGATACAAACTTAGCTAGAAAACTAAAGTTACTCCACAACAACTCATGTCAAATTTGTGGCCTTCAAATTCAGCTCCCAAATGACAGATTGTACTCGGAGGCTCACCATATAATTCCATTAGGTGATCCACACAATGGATCTGATACACCAGAAAACATAATTGTTTTATGCCCAAATCATCATGTGATGTGCGACTATGGTGCAATCGAGTTAACACTAAAAGAAATTAAGCAAGTATCAAGTCATCGTATTTCTCAAAAAAGCATCGATTATCATAACAAGGTAATCCGTGAAGCTGAGTTATAACAATGTTAGGCATCACGAGGAATTATGCCAAGATTAGACACAAGGCTTGAGGCTGAGGGCGCGGAATTTTTAGTGCTAGGGCAATTGCTATTAAATAAAATTGCGTCGTATAAAACCTATACGAATATGCCTGGTTATGATTTGGTGGCAACAAATCCCGAGTCAAATAAATCCGCAATGGTGCAGGTGAAAAGTAGGTGGCAAACAGGAGCTAGGGGGTTTCCTATCAAAAACTTTGATTGTGATTTTGTAGTGGTTGTTCTGCTAAATCGAGGCTCTAAAGATGGAAGAAAGGAGGTTTTACCTCCGGTATATTATGTATTTCCTGTCTCTATCGTAGAGCAAGCGCCTCGGACGAAAGATTGGGGAAAAGTAAATCTACGAGACATTCCTAACTATGAGTCATACGAAAATTCATGGGGTTTGGTAAGTGATTTTCTTAGAGTGAAAAATGCCTAACAAAGTTATTAACCTGACATTTTGGGCTACGCTTCGTTCTGAGCATTCGCTTCGCTCATTATTGCACAGTACTACACTCCACCCAAAATGCAGGTTATAACGGCGTTAGCAGTCAAAAATATAGTCAGCAACGAGAAAGAGAGTTTGAATTGTAAACATGGTCACCGAATGGTCACAAAATCATTAAAAATATAGTAGTCGATTTGGTCACTGGAATAATTATTCAATATAGAAACGTAGGATAACAATAAAAATGAGTAGGGTGGAAATTTAGAAAGGTCACATGTTAGAAACAACAAAACCCGCATAAGTTGCGGGTTTTGTTAGGAATATGGTGCGTCCGAGTGAACTCGAATCACCGACCCCTACCATGTCAAGGTAGTACTCTAACCAACTGAGCTACGGACGCATAATTTGTTTTCAAATGAACTTACATTCAAATCATTTTGAAAATGGTGGGTCCGGGCGAACTCGAATCGCCGACCCCTACCATGTCAAGGTAGTACTCTAACCAACTGAGCTACGGACCCAATTTGCAAAATGACTTATGTCTTGAGAACGAGGAAGATATTACCCAGCGGTTTTAAAGGTTGCAAGCATAAATTGCATAGTTTTAGATTGTTTGCTGACTTTATGCGCTGAGTGTTGTTTTTTTGCACTTAAACTCGACTTGTTACCTTAAAAAATCCATCACAAAGTCGGCAATAGCGTCTAAGTCATTAATATTGAAATAAGGTAACTCAGTTTCTGGACAAGTATCTGCGGCAATTGCAATCACACTAGAGTCTTGAGTATAGAGCCACGGCTTATTAAGTTCAGAACGATGTAACTCAATTTTAGGAAATACAATATCTTTACAGCCTTCCACTAATATAAGGTCAAGTTCTGCAGTATTAAATTGACTCAATAAGGCTGCAAAGCTTGGTTCTTGTTTTGGTGTTTCACTAATAAAAGCAAAACGTTGTGGTGAGGCGATCAGCATTTGTTCTGCACCGGCTTTACGTAAGCGAAAACTGTCTTTTCCTGGAGTATCAATATCAAAATCGTGATGGGCATGTTTAAGCATTCCGACACGGATACCTCGCTGATTAAGCCGTGGTAGTAAGGCTTCAAGTAGGGTGGTTTTACCCGTGCCACTATAAGCTGCAAAGCCGAGAACCGGAATAGGAAATGGTGTCATGTTATTCCTCATTTAATGTCAGATTTGTACAGTGGTTGTAGCAAGATCTATGGTTGTAACAAGATCTATAGTTGTAACAAGGTCTCACAACGAATGATGCTGAAGATCTTCAGGTGTATTGAGGTTAATAAACATCTGAGGATATTTTTGAAAATCAACGTATTGAACTGCACAAGATTTAAAAAATAGCTGGATTTTACGATCGCCATTATTTAAAAATGCATCAAGTTTGGGCAACACATCACGACGATAAAGTGCAAATACGGGTTGGATATGCTGGCCATCAAAAGCGACCAGTATTTCGGCATCTTCGGGATCTTGTTGTAAAAATAGATCAACAAATTCAGCGGGTAAGTTTGGGCTATCACATGGGACAACGCCAACCCATTCGTAGTCTTTAGAATGCAATAATGCTGAATGAATACCCGCTAATGGCCCCATATATCCAGTTTTTTGATCTTGGAAAGTCGGGGCATATTGTTGATAGGCCTCAATGTTTCGATTAGCAATGATCATCAAGTTTGATATTTGAGGGCGGAGTGCCTTAACAATGTGCTCAATTAACGGTTTATCATGAAACTGAATTAACCCTTTATCTTGACCACCCATGCGGCGAGCTTGACCGCCAGCTAATATCACCCAAGTTACTTTTGCTTTATCTATCACAACTATCGACCTATATCTCAATTCTCTACACAAGTGTTTACCTAGCTTGAGGCAACAATGTTGCGTTATTTATTATAACGTTTGCAGCAAGGCTTCTGAAATATGCTCTAAGGAGTCGAGTTTATAATCGGCAATCACAAAACGTGCTTGTTCACGATGACTTGCCTCTGGAATCACAATCGTTTTCATTTGTGCTGATTTTGCTGCTAATAAACCTGTAAATGAGTCTTCTAAGGCAACACAATCAAGAGGAGAAACCCCTAACGCTTGCGCCGCATTTAAGTAGACTTCTGGGTGCGGTTTACCGTACGGTAAGCCTTCAGCAGATAACACGGCTTCAAAAACATCTTCTAATTCCAGCGCTTGTAAAACCGCTTGAATTAGAACCATTGGAGAGGAAGAGGCCAGCGCAATCTTCAGTCCCGATTGTTGGCAAATTTCTAAAGCTTGATATAAGCCTGGCATCATAGGTTTATGAGTTTTAACCAGTTCAATCACGCGTTCAAGGATCAGATCGCAGACTTGTTGACAGCTGTAATTTTCCCAAGGGGTTTGGCGGTAATACTGCTCTACAATTTGATCGATGCGAATCCCTGTGGTCGCAATTGTATCTTGCAAAGTGACTGACACATTGACCTTTGGAAATACTTCTAATTGAGCTTGTTGCCAAAAAGGTTCCGAGTCAATCATTAGACCATCCATATCAAATACAGCCGCTTTAATCATGTCATTTCTCTCTTATCAATATCAAATAGAGAGTGAGTCTAACATGAGCTAAAGCCAGTGCAATCAAATATGTAATTGATGTGTTTATCACTTTATTTTTGAGTCTTTTTCCTCGCAACAACGATGTGAATAAATCCATAAACGCCGCACAATCGTTTAGCTTAATCATTTTTATTGATGACTAAGAGCTTCCAATGGCATACGAGTTAAAACCTTCATTATCAATTTGCAGCAGTTTATGCTCTGTGACGTTATTGTCTAACGCGGTACAGGCTGAACCACTCTCTGAACCAGACCTCCACGCTAATTCATCTTTAAAGGTGATGCTAGCGAATGATTATCAAGACGGAATGTCATTAAAGCATTATTGGTATAGTGAAAAACTTGATGGGATTCGTGCTATTTGGACCGGAGAGCAATTGATCTCCAGAAATGGTCATCTTATTCAGGCTCCAAAATGGTTTACTGAAGCATTACCTAAGCAAGCATTAGATGGCGAGCTATGGGCAGGAAGAGGGCAATTTCATAAAGTACAGCAAACGGTGTTAGATGCAGTACCTCGCTCTGAAGATTGGAAATTAATACGGTTTATGGTGTTTGATAAACCACAATCAACCCTGACTTTTGAACAGCGGTACCAGCAATTAACAACACTACTTCAGTCACTTAATTCAAGCTTTGTCCAGCTTGTTACCCAACAGCCGTTAAACAATGAAACCGACCTTTATCGTTTATTAACCCAAGTTGAGCAACAGCAAGGCGAAGGTATTATGTTAAAAAATAAGCTTAGCCGCTATCAAGCTGGACGAAGCGATGACTTGATCAAAGTGAAATCCTACCAAGATTCAGAAGCCGTGGTCATTGGATACAAACCGGGCAATGGTAAGTACCAAGGAAAAGTGGGGTCATTGTTAGTCAAATGGCAGGATGAGCAAGTATTCTATATTGGCTCTGGCTTAAGTGATGAAGATAGAAACAATCCACCGCCATTAGGAGCTATTATTACGTTTCGCTATAACGGGTTAACTTATCAAGGCGTTCCCAGGTTTGCGCGTTTCAGTCATGAGCGAAAAGAGTAACCAATCAGAGCATAAAAAGGGCTCTTAATTTCAAGAGCCCTGAGTCTTCATTTTAAAATTTCGAGAAACTAACGCGTTGAAAAGTTTAGCTGAACATCATCATCTTGTTTATGCAGCCAGATCAATCGTTTCGTGAGTAACACTGCCGCCGTCGTTAAACCAAGAATGATACCGATCCAAAAGCCAGTAATCCCCATCGGTTTATCCGTCACCCATGCGGTCATGCCAAGAATATAACCAATAGGCATACCCACTCCCCAATAAGAAATCAAAGTCCGGCTAAAAATAGAGGTGGTATCTTTATAACCACGAAGGGCGCCTGCGCCAACCACTTGAAGAGCATCACTACATTGATAAATTGCCGCCATGACAAGTAAGTTAAGTGCAATCAATGTCACTTCTTGGTTGTCGGTATAAAGCGCAATAATAGAATCACGGAATATGATGGTCAGTAATGCAGTGATAATGGCAGTTCCAAAGGCAAATAATAGCCCCACATGAGTAGAAATTTTAGCTCCTTCAATGCTCTGCTCACCAAGTTGATGTCCGACTCGAATACTGACCGCCGCACCAATGCTCATCGGTAACATAAAAATTAATGATGAGAAGTTGATTGCGACTTGGTGAGCGGCTACCACCAATGGTCCTAAAGGTGCCACTAATAAAGCGACAACGGCAAATAGGGTAACCTCAAAAAATAATGCAGCCGCAATAGGAAAGCCTAATCGAAATAAGCGACGTAAAGAATGTAAGTTCGGCTTGTGAAATTCACTAAATATATGAATATTTTTAAAGCGGCGTGCGACTAAAACATAACCAAGCATGGATAAAAACATTACCCAATAAACGATGGCGGTTGCCACGCCACAACCAACGGCACCAAGTTCAGGCAAACCAAACTTGCCATAAACAAATATCCAGTTAAGTGGAATGTTCAGCGCCAGCCCTATAAAGCCTAAGATCATGGCAGGTTTAGTTAACGACAAACCATCCGATAAACTGCGTAGCGTTTGGAATAATAAAAATGCCGGGACCGCAAAAATCATAGCAAACATATAACCATTGGTTTTTGAAGCCATAACCGGTTCAATATGCATGATTTCAAGAATATGTCGGGTTTGTGATAATACCAAAACGATCGGGATCGCAACCAAAAAAGACAAGTAAAAGCCCTGTTGGATTTCATGTGCGATACGAACTTGTCGGCCTGAACCATTAAGTTGCGCCACCACAGGAACGAGCGCTAGTAACAGTCCGATACCAAATAAAATAGAAGGTAACCAAATACTAGAAGCAACGGCCACCGCGGCCATATCGGTTGCACTTACACCACCAGCCATCACGGTATCGATAAAGCCCATTCCTGTTTGAGCGATAGAGGCAAGTAATACAGGGGTTGCAAGTTTAATAAGTGTTAAGCCTTCTTTACGATAACGATGCACATTACCTCCTAACTGCGTGAAAACTCGGAAAATTATTATATCCGGTTGTATACAATTAGCGACTTGTTTTTAACACTATTGAAATAAAAAGCTCCCATAGTCAGGGAGCTTTCAGTTGTCTTCTTTTGATAAGAACTTAAAAGGTAGGGTGGTCTTCAACACCAGCGGTAAGTAAGACTTTCGCATTGTCTACTTTTAGTTCTAAATGAATGGCATGATTACAAGAAGGACAATCATCATAAAATTCTTGGTTGCCTAATGTGGAATCTACCGTCATTCCTATTTGATGCCCACAATGGGGACACGACACTCTTTTTTCAGTATATTTTATCATTGCTTTCCTCATTACAACGTCCCAGTATCAAGCTAAATGAACAACAAAATAATCAGATCTAGACATTAAATCGACTTGTTGAATCTTTTTAAGGGTAATCATTAAAGTTAGTTTTTGGTTTAAAATAAGCAAGAACATTGAATTACCGCAAAATAATGTTCAAAAAAAGCCCAATACTATGATGTGACCTTGAAAAATTGAGTCTTTTTTTAATTATTGCTTTCAAGTGAATATTCTTTTCAAATAACCACTGTAATGTTAAGTACTTAGTTACATATAAATTTGATGAGTGTATAAAAATTCACTCAATGTTAATTAAGCTTATGAATTAACAATAATAAAATATTACGCGTCTTGGCTTAATACTTGAACCATATGGTAGCTTTCATCTAAAAACTCACCGCCGTATTGATTGCAATGACATAAAAGATAGTAAAGTTGATAAACGTGTTTTCTTTTTTGGTAGCCTACTTCTAAAGGGGTCACACTCTGATAACCCTCAAAGAAGCTATCGCCTAAATCACTAAACTTTTCAATAATGGCCAAATCACATTCAGGATCTCCCCAATAACTTGAAGGATCATAACAAACCGGCCCGTTAACCGAGAGGGCGTAATTATGACTACTTAAATTGCCATGCAATAAAGATGGTTTAGGGTTATGTGCACCGAGCCATTGTTTTACTTGTACCACAATTTGATCGATATCACCCAGTTCGATACCTTTTTCTTTTAGTAATTGCAATTGCCAACCAATACGGTGCTCGGAAAAGAAAATACCCCATTTTTTATGCCAAGCATTAGGTTGAAGGTTGAGGCCAACGTAGGTTTCAGCATCATAACCATATTCTTTTTGCTCTCCCCATTGATGAAGATGAGCCAATTGTTGGCCTAATACATATTTATCTTGATTTGACTCTACCGGTTTGGTGGGTAAAAAATTTAAGATTAGAAATGCTTTATCTTTTATCAAGCCAGAGGTGACAGGTTGTGGGACGGTTAAGGTACGGGTTTGTAATAACAAGGATAAATTTTCGATTTCCGATTCGAATTTATGAAGATATTCTCGATCGTTGATTTTGACAAAGTAACGCTGTTCTCCGTCAGAGATCATATAGCATTCGCTGCAATCGCCTCCGTGAATCACTTCTCGCTCTTGAATTAAAAACTCAAATGCCAGTACTTCAGATAGTTGTTGAGCAATACCATGCCACATAATGACCTCCAGTACCCAATGGTTATCAGTCTATGACATTATCTTAGTTGAAGTTTTAAAGCAGAGAGCTAAACCGCAAAAATAACCATCACTTTTTGTTTATTCAAGGGCATCCATACGACGAAATTGCCAAAATTTACTCGCCCAATAAGGATTATCTAAACGTGAAATAATAACGCCTTTCGAGGTGGAAGCATGGACAAATTGTTTATTACCGATATACATGCCCACATGACGTTGATTCCAACCGGTTTTAAAAAAAACTAAATCACCAAAAGCAGCTTTTGACTCTGGAATATAAATGCCTTGTTCACTTTGTAATTCTGTTGTTCGAGGTAAGTTGAGTTGGTAAATTGCCGCCATGGTGACTTGCATAAAAGCCGAACAATCAATACCTAATTTTGAGCTGCCACCAAATTGGTAGGGCACACCAGCCCAAGATTGATAAAGGTGATTAAATTCATTTTTTTGTGATGATGTAGCGGGTAATGGTGCTGTTGGTGGCGGTGAAGTCGAACAGCCTGAGAGCCCAAACACAGCGATACATAACAAGGAAATAACCTGCTTCATTGATACCTAACTATTTAAACGTTCATGTCTAACATTTATGTTGATGAATAATCATGCTAGTTGATTATCGTTAATGAGTAAATATTAAGCTTAGTTATCTAACGGTATGACATAAAATCGTCATAAAATGCATGAAAAATCAGCATACAGTTTCAATGTGGAAGTAAATCCATTATATATCACAGTTTGTGGAAGACCTTTGTGGATAATAACGGTATTTTTAACATTGACTATTTTGGGGAGAGTTTAAATGTTTTACGGATTTGATGTCGGAGGCACCAAAATTGAGTTTGGGGCATTCAATGAAAAATTGGAAAGGGTGGCAACTGAAAGATTACCAACGCCGGGTGAAGACTATCAAGCGTTACTTACAACTCTAGCCAGTTTAGTAAAAAAATACGATGAACAGTTTAATGTAAAAGGATTAGTTGGTCTTGGTATTCCTGGCATGGAAAGTGTGGATGATGGTTCGTTAATGACATCGAATGTCCCTGCAGCCAAAGGCAAGTTTTTACGTAAAGATTTAGAAGCATTGATTGATCGCCCGGTAAAAATAGCCAATGACGCGAATTGTTTTGCTTTATCTGAAGCTTGGGATGAAGAGCATCAAGGACAAGAAACGGTACTTGGTCTAATCCTTGGTACTGGTTTTGGTGGCGGCATTGTGGTTAACGGCCATGTGATCTCAGGGGGCAGTCACGTGGCTGGCGAATTAGGTCACATGCGTATGCCAGTAGATGCTTGGTTTTATCTCAATGAGAGTGCGGATAATAAATCTGCGCCGCTACTTGATTGCGGCTGCGATAGAAAAGGCTGTATTGATAACTACCTTTCTGGGCGCGGATTTGAGCTGCTTTACCACCATTACTATGATGAAAAAGTGAAAGCGGTCGATATCATTAAAAATTATCAAGCACAAGAACCAAAAGCGGTCGAGCACGTTAATCGTTTTATGGACTTTCTGGCGATTTGTTTGGGTAATATTTTTACGGCCTTGGACCCAAATGTAGTGGTGCTTGGTGGTGGGTTATCTAACTTTGATGCTATTTATGAAGAAATGCCAAAACGAATCCCACAGCATTTATTATCAGTAGGTAAAGTGCCTAAGATTTTAAAAGCAAAACATGGTGATTCTGGTGGGGTACGTGGTGCCGCCTTCTTAAACATTGCTTAAAATTGGTTATATAAATTAAAACGGCTTTATAAGTGCACTGAAGTGACTCCATAAAGCCGTCTTTTATTTTAATATTTGTTAAGCGATAGCAATGTGTATTACTTTTTCTTTTGACCGATTCCTATATTTTCTTTTGGCATTAATGTGATTTTGCCAAATCCTAATTTTCTAAAATGCGCATCTCGATAATTTCTAACCGTTTTGGTATCAGAAACCGCTTCAATCGCTTGTTCCATTTTTAAATATTCAGATAAATCGATGCCTTCTTGCGCGGCAACTGCTTCGTGAATAGTGTGGAAATCACGATAGCTAAACGCTAAGGTTTTTTCTTCATTTTTATAGGTATACAAAATTGTACGTGACATAACAGCCTCAAGCGTTTATTGCATTGTGGAACGAACCGCAATCATGGGTGGATTGATATTATGACGCTTAAATTCTTTCATTACACGTAAAGTAATATCGGTTTCGAAAAGTTTTTCATAAACCGTATCAACAACGTAAGCTTTACAGGTCAATTTTATCGCTAAATAATTGTCAGCGATTTCTTGATTCACCAACACGACGACGGGTTTCGGAAGATGAATATAGCGGCTAGATGATGCGGCCTCTTGAATTAAATCACGCGCGAGATTGATGTCTTGATCCATTCCAATATAAAAGGGGATGACACATTGCATATCCAAAGCCCCATAGTTACCGCTCATGGTGACTTCACTTAAGAATTTATTGTTTGGAATAGTGATAATGTCATCGGTTAAGGTTCGCATACGCACTGAGCGTAAACCAATAGTAATAATATCTCCGTAATTCCCCTCAAAAGTGACGCGGTCACCCACTTGAAAAGGACGGTCAATCATCACGGTTAACCCCGCAATGAAGGAGGCCGCCAAATCTTTTAAAGCAAAGCCGATGGATACCGCTAAAGTACCTCCGATCAAAGTAAGAATTTGATCGTTGATTCTAAAGCTCATCATAAAGACCACTATACCCGCGGTCATATACACCAAGAATTGGAAGAACGACTGCAACTTTTGCAATATCATCCGGTATTGCACGAATTGAGCACTGAAGGTTTCAACTAACTTATTGGTAAAGCGTAATAATACCCACGAACCAAAAATGATAACAAAAGAAAAGAACACGCCTCCCCAGCGGATAAGGCTAGTGAACTGTGTGATATTTTCTAAATGCTCGGCGGTCTCTTCCGTAGCAAACACAGAGGAAGAGCAGACCAATAAAAAAATAGAGAGTAATAATTTATTCATTCTATTTCACCAATAAATGCTGACGGTGTAATGCGTTGGTAATAAAGCGATACCAATGGTCTGAAATGCGGGCTTTATCTCCCGACCATTCAATGTAGTCACGACTTTCGAAATAACGTAACGTTCCGATAACTTCCGGTATCGTTAACTGAGTACACTCCGATAGTTCCTCTGGGGTCGAAATTTCAAGTTGTACAATAGAGCGTAAAATCGCGAGCATAGGTTTCGGCATTTTTTCCAGTTCATCGGAGTGTGGCGCTTGGAATAAGCGTACCACCACTTTATCGGTTTGCTGATCTTTACGTAGTGATAAACGGAAGAAGCGCAATGCTACCGTAGGGTTGCCGTCTGCATAGTGCCAAAGAATACGATAAAAGCCTTGTTTTGCTCGTTCCTCTTCGGAAATATCATCTTGATCCCATTGTTTCGGTAGATTCAAGTCATCAAAAGACACCGGATTTTCAACGTTTTGATTTAATCGAGAGTCGAGTAATTGAGTAATTTGCGTCTCTGACCAACGTGGCAAAAATGTCACTAAGTCAAATAACAAACGTTCACCACGAGCGCGATCTACAAAACGCCAACTGGACTTTTCAATCGCCAATAAAACCCGATGGTTTTTCTTTGAGCGACGAAGTAGGTTGGCAAATTTCATTAAACCAGATAACCCACCCACCATAGGTTTAACTAGGCGTTGGGCATTATCTACGGCCAATAAATAACAGGTTTCACTTTTACGTAAGTGAGCGAGCACTTGAATGTCGGTTGACTCACGGCTCAAGCCGAGCTGTTCGGCAAACTCAGCGATAAGCTCAGGATAGCCAGAATTAGGGCAGTTTAAGTAAATAGGTTGGGCATTATTGACGCGATAAAGTAGCTGATTTAAAAGCGTGGTAGTGCCAATACCACGTTCACCTGACACCACACACATGGCAGGGCTATCAGCTAACACATAGCGTGATAACTGTTTGATTTCATCAGTAGAGTAACCGATTAATTCACTATCTTCATTACCTGGTAAGACATATTGATAAATGTCATCGCCTTTTAATTTCAGTAGATTGGAATTACTGCCGCCAGTATCACCTTGTTTAGCTACTTCGATACGGAATAAATACGCAAGAGCTTGGCTGAAGAAGGCATAGTTAGATAAGCTGGAAATGATCATGTGCTTGATATTACGAGACAACAACCAAAACGTCATGATGGCAGTTGAAATGGTCGAGAGACCAAAACTGTTCTTATGATTAACCGCCCAATGCGCCCAAACTGGCAGTTCTAAACTTTCATTATTTTCACTAAAGACATAACACTTCCATTTTCTTAACACAATAATAGTAATCACAATGAACCACAAAAACATTAAGCTAGACACCCAATGATAAATGGTACCTTCACCGACGGTCGTTTCAGTTATCTGCAGTAAAACTCCTGCACCGATCACACTCCACACATAATAACGAATAGTCGATAAACGGATGGCAACAATATCTTTAGAAGTACTACGGCTATTACGGTAAACAAATTCTAAAATAAACTTCACCGCAATGGAGCCACCTAATACCCACCAGGTGAAAATATCGAGAAACTTCACATGCTGTAGACTTTGTAAGTTTGATAAAATATCTAGCGATACCGTAATGGCAATCAGCCAAGCTATCGGTTTATTAGCTTTACTGATATACCAAATCATACGGATCCAAATAGGAGGCGGGGTCGTGGTTTCTAATTTAGTTTGGCGGAAATGCTTTACCATGTCTGGGCTATTACGCAGCCACCAAGTTAATATTAAGTACACTAAAAATAGCTTAACCACCATCGCGATAACCGGTACTGGTGAAATAGCTAAATCTTCAATGAATTGTTTAAAACTTTGAATTTGAAAATAAATTAGGAACTGAGCATTGAGCTGAGTAATGTGGATTTCATTTTTAAATTGGGTAACACCAAAAGGGCCAAATCCAGTCAACTTATTGTAAACGTGACTATCAACGAGTTTTAATAGATTTTGTTTCGAACGATTAAAACTATGTAGTGTTAAATAATACTCTTGAGTCGTCATCCAGTTTTGATCATTGTTATGATGGCGATAATCTTTAAGAGCTTGTTCAAATCCTTTGGTATTAGTGTCAATTTGATACAGCGTTGCTGACAGTAATTCATCTACTTTGGCATGATCGGCAGAGGTCATAAAAAGGGGGTCTGGCAACTGGGAAACTTGCTCTGCAATTCGTTGTGCGGCATCCGATACTTTGGGCTTCTTATCTTGATGAGATGGCTCCCATTCGGCATGAGCACTAAGAGAGAGAAGCAAAAAGATTGTTGTTATCAATGTTTGGTAAAATTTACCCATAGATTTCACTTATAAATAATTGATAGGCTTAAACTTTGCCTAAGATAATTGATTACCAGACAAAATCATAGCTTATAACTTGATAGATTGTCATTAATGATGAAAACAAATGCCTTTATGTGAAAGGAAAAATAAATTTCAAATCCACATCAATGTTTCGTATATCGATGTTTTTCTTCATGACAAAAGAAAGTAAATTAACAATTGCCCGCGATGGCTTTACACTAACACCTTACTCGTCTTGTTTATTAATCAGGGAATGACTATGTATTTTCCATATCAAAAAATTGTTGTCCTTACCGGGGCGGGAATTTCAGCAGAATCCGGCATCGCTACCTTTCGAGCTCAAGATGGCTTATGGGAAAATCATAGTATTGAAGATGTTGCGACCCCTGAAGGCTATGCTGCCAATCCAAAACGGGTACAAAATTTTTATAATCAACGGCGTAAAAGTTTGCAACATCCGACCATTTCACCAAACCCTGCACATCAAGCATTGGCTGAATTAGAAGCCAAGCTTGATGGAAGTTTAACGTTAATTACTCAAAATATTGATAATTTGCATGAAAGGGCAGGAAGTCACAATATTATTCACATGCATGGAGAACTATTAAAAATCCGTTGCCCTGAATCTAATCAGGTCTTCAACTGCGAGCATGACGTGAACGTACGAGATCTTTGCCATTGTTGCCAAATTCCTAACCCACTAAGGCCTCATGTTGTTTGGTTTGGTGAGATGCCACTGCAAATGGCCGAAATCTATGCGGCGATTGAAGAAGCCGATTTATTTATTTCAATTGGAACATCAGGGGTGGTGTATCCTGCTGCTGGTTTTGTTCATGACGCCAAAATGCATGGCGCGCATACTATCGAAATTAATCTCGAACCGAGTGCTGTTGAAAGTGAATTTGCAGAAAAGCGTTATGGTAACGCCAGTGTTGAAGTTCCCAAATTGGTCGCCGAACTTCTGAATCTACAAGAGTGATAGAACATTATAATCACAACCAAAAAAACGCCGAATATCGGCGTTTTTTTGGTTTAATCAATCAGTGAAAACTTAGTTCATGTCGACTTTTAACTTTTGGAAGTACTCTTCATAAAGAACGTTAGCATCACCCACATCATCTTGCCATTCACCAGAGTCTAATACTTTTTGAGGAGGGAAGACGTTATCGTCATTAGCAAAATCTTTTGGCAATAACGGATACGCGGTTTTCACTGGAGTTGGGTAACCAATGGTCATCGCAATTTTAGCGGCATTTTCAGGGCGTAATAAGAAATCAATCATCTTATACGCCGCTTCTGTATTTTTTGCTCCAGAAGGAATAGCAAGGCTGTCCATCCAGAAAATAGTACCTTTCTCCGGCCAAATGATATGAATAGGAGCCCCTTCTTGACGCGCCATGTAAGCGGAACCATTCCAAAGCATACCTAATGAGGTTTCACCTGCTAAATATGGGTTAGCAGGGAAGTCTGAATTGAAGACTAATACATTGGGCATGAGTTTTTTCAATTCTTCGTAGGCCGCTTTAATTTGTTTTGGATCAGTCGTATTACCTGAATAACCCAATTTAGTTAAAGCAATTTGGAATAACTCACGTGGATCATCCATCATCATCAATTGGCCGACCCATTTAGGATCCCATAAATCATCCCATTTGGTTATGGTCGACTTGTCCAACATATCCGTGTTGATACCAATACCTGTCGCCCCCCAAATATAAGGAATGGAATAATCATTACCTGGATCAAAAGGTTTATTCAAATAATTAGGGTCCAAGTCAGCAAAATGTGAAAGTTTGGATTTATCCAATTTCATCAACATGCCTTCTTTACGCATTTTAGATACAAAGTAAGTAGAAGGGACGACTAAGTCATAGCCTTGGCCTTGTGTTTTTAACTTTGCGTACATGGCTTCGTTAGATTCATAGGTTGAATAGATAACTTTAATGCCAGTTTCTTTGGTAAAGTCTTGTAAAACATCACTTGGGATATATTCAGACCAGTTATAAAAATAAAGCTCTTTATCTTCAGCGTGAGCTAGACCTGTCGTAAATGACGCTGCAATGGCTGCACCGACAAGAAGCTTAGACCATGTCTTCATTGAGTTCTCCCAGAGTGAAATGGTTAGTATTTATAGATTTCGCAAGCACGTCAAAATGACGATAAGCATTCATTTTAAAACAGAGAGAGTATAGTCATATAAATTGATTTTTAAAGCATTTAAGACCATTTTCTCGATATTTCCAATTTTTCTCGATATGTCCAATAATGAGCGATCAATAGATAAAAGCCTGTGATCAACACAGGCTTTTAGAATGCTCATCTTAAGCTTGATTTACTTTACTTTGTCTCGAGCTAAGGCTTGAGAAATCATCACTAGAATTAATGACACTACCAACATTACCGTGGCGAGTGCATTCACTTCTGGAGAAATCCCCACTTTTACCATTGAGTAAATTTTAAGCGGCAAAATTTCATAACTTGGCCCGGTAACAAACGAGCTGATAATTACATCATCAAGTGATAATGTGAAACTCAATAGCCAGCCCGCCGCAACAGCAGGTTTGGCTAAAGGAAGAATGATACGCTTTAAAATAATCCACTCATTTGCGCCGAGATCTTTCGCGGCCTCGAGCATTTTGACATCAAACCCTTTTAAGCGACTATACACCGTCACTACCACAAAAGGTAAGCAAAACGTAATGTGTGAAATCAATAAAGTGATTAACCCTAGTTCAAACCCAATCACTAAGAAGAGGGCAAGTAATGAGATGGCCATAACAATATCAGGAGACATCATTACTATAAATAACAAGCCATTTACCGCGCCTTTTCCTTTGAATTGATAGCGAAAGAGGGCAACTGCGGTCAAACTACCAATAATAGTAGCAGCCGTGGCAGAAAAAACCGCCACCGTAATGGAGTGACCCGCCGCTTGGATTAAACTGTCGTTATTGAGTAATTCACTGTACCATTTTGTGGTAAAGCCTCCCCATTTAATACCGAACTTACTCGCATTAAATGAGTTCACAATTAAAACAATGATTGGTAAATACAAAAACAAATACACAAGACTTAAAAAGCTAGACTTGGCAATGTTTCCACCATAAGACTTATTCATTAGTCCAATTCCACCTTCTTATTCAGTAGTTTACCCGCACGATAATAGGCATAAAGCATTAACGCCATCACCATAGTCAGTGCAATACTGGTTGCCGCACCAAATGGCCAATCACGCGCATTTAACACTTGGCTCTTAATCACATTACCAATCAACAAGTTCTTAGCACCGCCTAATAAGTCGGAAACATAGAACATTCCAAGGGCAGGAAGTAGAACCAGCAAGCAACCGCCAATGATGCCCGGCATGGTTAAAGGTAGAACCACACGTAATAAGGTTTGAATTTTATTCGCCCCTAAGTCACGAGCAGCTTCAATGTAGGTGCGGTCTAACTTCTCAATGGCTGAATACAAAGGCAAAATCATAAATGGCAGCAGAATATACACTAAGCCGATCATGACGGCAGTTTCAGTGTACATAATGCGAATAGGGTGCTCGATCAACCCAATAGCCATTAAGCTTTTATTGAGAATACCTTGCGTGCCTAACACGATCTTTAATCCATAAGTACGAATCAAAGAGTTCGTCCAAAATGGCACTATCACCATAAAGAGCATGAAAGGGCGCACTTTTTCAGGCATTTTTGCCACAATATAAGCAAAGGGATAACCAATGATTAAACATAGGCCTGTCGCTACAATCGCCATATAAAGAGAATGCAGCATAACCTTGGCATACAGTGGATCTACCAATCGGGCGTAATTGCTTAACGTGAATGTCATATCAATCAAATTGGCTTCATCACGAGTTAAAAAGCTCGTGATGATGATCATGACATTTGGGATAAAAACAAATAGCATCAGCCAAGAAACAATCAAGAGTACAATGCTATTTTGAAGATTTAATTTCTTCATTGCGTTTACTCAGCTTGTTTTAGCGATGGGCTAACTTCAACATCTTTTGGTAAAACCACTTCCCAGCTTTCTACCCAAGTTATTGAAACTTTCTGTCCAATGGAGTGATCGACATCAGGATCATCTTCATTGAAAAACTCACTGACCATGACACGCATGCCAGATTCTAGTGCCACGACAGAATCTAAAGTCATCCCTTTATAGGTCCGCTCTGTTACGTGCCCGACAATGCCAATATCTTCAGATTCTTTAATTTCTTCGATTCGAATATCTTCAGGGCGAAGAAGAACGTTAAGATGTTGGCCAGCCGTTACAGGGCCTTTGTAATAGATAGAGCATTCTACGCCATCAATATTTGCAGAAATAGTATTGTCATCATTACGTTTAATGACTTGTGCTTCGAAGGTGTTAATTTCACCGATAAAGCTAGCTACAAATAGGTTTTTAGGCTCTTCATAGATCTCACGAGGGGAGCCATCTTGCTCAATCACACCATCGCGCATCACGATAATACGATCGGACATTGAAAGGGCTTCTTCTTGATCGTGAGTAACAAAAATGAAGGTAATACCGAGTTTGCGTTGTAACTGTTTGAGTTCCAACTGCATTTGTTTACGAAGCTTGTAATCTAAAGCAGAGAGGGATTCATCAAGTAAAAGAACTTTCGGTTTGTTGACAACAGCGCGTGCAATCGCAATACGTTGTTGTTGACCGCCGGATAATTGATGAGGATTTCGTTGGGCCATGGTTTCAAGTCGAACCATTTTCAAAGCTTCATCGACACGTGTTACTATTTCAGCTTCAGGCACTTTTTGCATTCTAAGACCAAATGCCACATTTTCGTACACTGTCATGTGAGGAAAAAGCGCATAACTTTGGAAAACCGTGTTTACATGTCTTTTTTCTGGAGCTTGATCTGTCACATTCTCATCAGCAAGAAGAATTTCACCAGAGTCCACTGATTCAAATCCAGCAATCATCCTTAATACTGTTGTTTTACCACAGCCAGAAGGCCCTAAGATGGTTAGGAATTCGCCGTGATTTACCGTTAGATCCAGGTTATCAATTATCGATTTCCCATCGAAACTTTTACTGATACCGGTAAGTTGAATAACGGTTGAGTTGTGAGTCGGTTCAACTTTCAATTTCTGTATTTCCCCCAAGTAATAACCGCAATGTAAGACACAAAAATTTAAGGGAGGATCATAGTCGCCATTAAAGGAGATTCCTAGTATTTTTTGCCTTAAAACATCGTAATTATCATATATTAAGTTTTGATGTTCAAAAATAAATGCGTACAGGGTAACAAGAAAACCAGTTACATAATGAAATGGTTAAAAAAAGAGACAAACTCGCATATTGAAACCGCATGAGTATAATGGCCCAGAATTTATAGTGTAATTATCCTGAGTACCTATTTTATGAGTGATAATGTAGAAAAAGAATTTAATGTTGGAGGCAAGCTTGAAACGGCATTGTCTGGACAGTATGAACTAAAAGCCAGCAATATCATAAAAGAAGCGTGGCACTTGACCTTGAAGAACTTTTGGTCTTTCTCGCCAACTATTGTGGTGCTCATCTTATTGCAAGTGGCTATTTTTATCATCGCACTCAAAATGCAATTAGGTGATATTAGTGTTTTGTTTGCTTTATTCGATGGCAATGCAAGTGAACTGCAGTTACAAAGTGTCATTCAATCAGTGATGGTCGCCAATTTTAGCTACGAAATCGTTAGTGCTCCACTTTATGCTGGTGTCTGTTTAATGGCGATGAGTCATGCCACAGGTTTTAAAACGCGCACCAATCATTTGTTGAAAGGCTTTCACTTTACTATTCCTGTCATGCTCGTCACGTTGATGGGATTGGTTTTACAAGGATTGTCTGGACTGTTATTGCCTTTCTTATCCATGTATTTATCCATGGCCTTCAGTAATTCGGTCTTCTTGGTTTGTGAAAAACGCATCACTCCCATAAAAGCATTATTCTTATCACTACGTGCCATCAACAAAAAATTGTTGGTGGTGACCCCAATCTATTTATTGATTGTCGTCATGTTTGTTGCTGCGGCGCTGTTTTACGGGATTGGTTTTATCTTCGTCCTGCCTTTCTTTTTCCATGTGAAAGGTATCATCTATCGTGATATGTTTGGCATCCGCATGCGAGTGGTGAATTCAGCAGGCAATTCATCGGATGATAACAATAAGAACTCACAGGTATTTGACGCATGAAGAAAAAAATCATAATGACCGCTATCATTCTTGCATTTTGGGCCGTTTATTACTTCCAAAATCATTATGATAAAAGCACCCAACCGTCTGAAGACAAAGCCAAGGTGACGCAATCAAAGCCATCATCACCAGCTGCTCCGGATCTGAATACCAAAAAGCAAAACTTTTTTAATCAGTTACGCCCAGGTATGCAACAAGAAAACAAACGAGTCCAAGCCGAACGTAAAACCCTTTTAGCTCTGCAACAACAATTTAAGAGTAAAGGAGTCATTGGTTCAGTATCGAAAAAAATTCAGCAGCTTGCGCAACAATACAATGTTGATATTCCTGCCGAAGGGATTAATCAAGAGTGGCTGGATACCATGCTTAACCGCGTTAATGTGCTTCCTCAAGCGCTAGTCTTAACTCAAGCTGCCAATGAATCAGCTTGGGGTACATCGAGATTTGCCAAACAAGGTAATAACTTTTTCGGGCAATGGTGTTACGTAGAAGGCTGCGGTCTTGTTCCTTTAAAAAGGGTCGAAGGGGCAACTCATGAAGTGGCAAAATTTGATTCACCCCAAGATTCCATCCATGCCTATTTCATGAATGTTAACCGTAATGATGCTTATAAAGCCTTAAGAGATATTCGTGCGCAATTAGCCGCTAAAGGGCAAGATTTAAAATCACAAGAAACGGCAATTGCCTTGACCAATGGTTTATTAAGTTATTCGGAAAGGGGCCAAGATTATGTTGATGACCTACAAGCTATGATTAAACATAACAGTGATTATTGGACGGTAAAATGATCAAACGTTCTTCATTGATCTATTTAGGGCTCAGCGTCATTATTGGCCTTATGTTGATTAAGCCAGCATTGGCACAACAATATCGCTTTAACTATTCAAAGCTCTATACGCAGATGAAGAATAATCTTGAAGAAGGGCACCCTGACGTCAAAGTGGCCTTTTTCTTTCAAGAACATCAAAGTTCAACCATTTGCAGAATTGATAAAGCATGGATGGAAAAAGATAAACATTATGAAGCGTTAGCTATTCCGCCTTCACAAGAGCTGATTGTGCCACTTGATGATAACTTGCGCCAAGTGGGTCCATTGGTGTATGTCGATGCAGAACAAGGCAAAGTTTGTGATTTTTCGATGGTAGTGATGACAAAAGCGCCTTTATCGAAACAAGTGTCTTATCAACAAATCGAACATTTAATGCCACAAATGAGTAAGATGCTTGATGATCTTGGTGGCATGTTTTCAAGTTGGTTCTCACCTAAAGTGATAGGTCTAACACTTGAGTTTCAAGATCTCGAACAAGGTCTGCTCACAACAAGTAAGCATCAACAAATAGAGATTGTTGCTGGCAAAGCCCGCGTGAATTTAGCGAACCTAGAACCGGATGAGCTTGTGTATTTGCCTCAGCCAACTTTCCGAGTGTTACCTTTGCTGGACAAGTAACGACCAATAAATCATACCGAAAAGAAGATGATGATAAAAAGCCGAACCATCGATGATGTGTTCGGCTTTTATTCGTTTAATATTTAACCTCAGCTGAGGTTATTTAACTCAATGCTTATAGATTGGTGACATCCAATTGTAAGCTTGGGTCAAACTCAATCGCATCTGTGGATGTTTCCATTTGAGGCATTGGCTCTTTATCAAATCCAATATCTCCACCATTAATCACACCAGACTCACGATTAATTGATTTAAAATCAAAGAGTTCATAATCAGCTAAATGACTTGGCACGACATTTTGAACAGCTTTAAACATGGTTTCTATACGGCCAGGGAAACGTTTATCCCATTCATTCAGCATTTGCTTGATGTTTTGGCGTTGTAAATTAGGTTGAGAGCCGCATAAATTACATGGAATGATAGGGTAATCGCGTATGGCGGCATATTTGATGATGTCTTTTTCGCGGCAATACGCTAATGGACGAATCACCACATGTTCACCATTGTCTGACACCAATTTAGGTGGCATCGCTTTCATTTTCCCGCCATGGAACATATTTAAGAATAGGGTTTCCAAAATATCATCACGGTGGTGACCTAATGCAATTTTCGTCGCACCCAGTTCTTTTGCCGTGCGGTATAAGATCCCACGACGTAAACGAGAACATAAAGAACAGGTGGTTTTACCTTCAGGAATTTTATCTTGAACGATAGAATAAGTATCTTCTTCCACTATCTTATACTGAATGCCTAAAGACTCTAAATAAGCGGGTAGGATATGATCAGGAAAACCTGGTTGTTTTTGATCTAAATTGACGGCGATTAATTCAAAGCTGACAGGAGCACTCTTCTGTAAACTCATTAAAATATCCAGCATCGTAAAGCTGTCTTTACCACCAGATAAACACACCATGATACGGTCACCGTCTTCAATCATATTAAAATCAGCGATCGCTTGACCTGTATTACGACGAATGCGTTTTTGTAATTTATTGAAGTTATACTGCGCAGCTTTGTTCTGTGCTTGTTCAGATTGCTCCGTAGTCGTAGTCGGATTTGAGCTCATGATTATTACCTTATTGGCCAAAAGCGGGCCGGATATGTTGCTACCCCAATGGGTGTATAACAGTGCTTGATAAATAGAGGGCGTATCATACCGTCATATAGCAAAAGAGCAACACTCGAAAAGGTTGCTCTTTGATTAGGAATGGATAGAAGTTATCGATTAATTAGGCGCTAACGGGCTAATATAACCTTCTGGTTTTAACGCCAGTACATCACAATTAAGCTTATCGATAACGTTTTCAGCCGTATTACCAATAAAGACAGCCGAAAGACCTGTGCGTCCACTGGTGCCTAAAATCACTAGCCCAGCATCCAGTTCTTTTGCGGTTTTAGGGATAACATCTTCCGGTAGTCCTTCATCGACATAAGTGTGCTCTTCATCAATACTGTATTTTTGACGTAAGGCTTTCATCGCCGTTAAATGAAACCCTCTGACAGCATCGGTATAAGAGGTCGGGTCAAACTCGGGAAGTTCTACTGTAATATTCGCAGGTGTGACAGGATAGGCATTCACTAAATACAATTCTGCATTGAGGGATTTAGAGAATTTCAAGCCTTGCTCTACCATAGAGTCATTAAGTGCTGTGTGAGTGGTATTTTCAGAACCAACATGCACCGACGCAATTATATTACCGTTAATTGGCCAATCTTGGTTTTTAACTAATAGAACCGGGCATGGGCATTTTCGTAATAAGTGCCAATCGGTTGGGGTGAAAAAGACAGATTCTAAAACATCATGCTTACGCGTGGCTTTTAATAGTAACCCATGGCCACCGGAGAAAACTTCCGAGATGATCGCTTCATAAGGACGATGATGCCAAACCACTTTCACATCAAATTGAACACCTTCTGTTAAGTAAGGTTCAGCCACTTCACGCATCCACTCTTCACGCTGTTGAATAACCCCACGACGCATAGCATCTCTTTCTTCAGAAGAAAGCATGGAGGTCATATCATAAGAAAAATCATAGATGGAAAGAAAAAAAGTGATGGGGGTTGGGTTGGGAAGATTTCGTACAATTTGGAAGGCACGCGCTAGCGCCGATTGCTCCACATTATTGACATCAGCAACCACTAAAATACTTTTGTATGAGTCCATAGCAAGCTCTCCCTTTTTGAACTTATCTAAAACCATTTCAACAAGTTAACTATACTAAAAATAATACAATCCTAATCAATACAAGCTCACAAGTTGGACAAATTATCTTTAGCACTAACTTAACTTTAGCTGAAATTACGCCGAATTATTAGTGACCTAGACGGTATTTTACAAATAAAAAAGGCCGCTATTAGTAAGCGACCTATTAATCAGTAAAAAGTAAATAAGTGAAAGAGGTTACTCCTCAGAGAAGCCTGCCAGTTTTTGTAAAGCATCATGATCGGTAATCGTGATGTATTTTCCTTTTACACTTAAAATATCACTTTTTTGGAAACGACCTAATAGTCGACTGATGGTTTCAACGGTTAAACCTAAGTAGTTGCCAATATCACCACGAGTCATTGTAAGACGAAACTCTCTTGGTGAAAAACCACGTTGAGAAAAGCGAGTCGATAGGCTGTATAAGAACGCCGCTAAACGTTCTTCGGCATTCTTCTTCGATAACAATAAGATCATGTCTTGATCGCCTTTAATCTCATTACTCATTAAACGCATAATTTGTTGACGAAGCTTAGGCATTTGCCCTGACAGTTCATCTAAAGTTTCATAAGGGATCTCACAAACCATTGACGTTTCAAGTGCTTGTGCAAAACTTGGGTGAGCATTACCATTAATGGCATCAAATCCAATTAAATCACCTGCAAGATGAAAAGCGGTAATTTGTTCATCACCTTGTTCTGTAATGGTGTAACTTTTGATCGTACCAGAACGGATGGCATACAAAGATTTTAACTCATCACCAGCTTTAAAGATTTCTTGACCTTTCTGAACGGGTTTTTTGCGCTCAATGATTTCATCTAATTGATCTAATTCAGAATCATTTAGAGTAAACGGAATGCACAATTGGCTAATACTGCAGTCTTGACAATGAATTGCACAACCACCAGATTGGACACGTTTTGTTTTTGCGTTATCAGAAATCATAAAATACCGAGCAGTTTAAATTGATATACATCAAGATTTTAGCATCTCATACCACTAAAGGACAGCATAAAATTATTCAAGCCAACCGTTATATTACAGTAGTCTGACAACTCCTTGATACAATTGAAATAACGCATAAATCATCAACAATATGGCGCCAATTTGTTTAAAAACAGGTCGTTTGACAAGCGACTTAAACTGAGAGGTGCCAACTCCCACAAGTAACATTGCAGGTAATGTGCCAACCCCAAAGGCCAACATCACGAAAGCGCCATCTAAAGATGTGCCTGCAGCGGCAGACCAGGTCAACATAGAATACACTAAACCACAAGGTAACCAGCCCCAGATAAAGCCAAATGGGATGGCGTAAAGAGGGTGTTTCAGTGGGAGTAATTTTTGCCCAAACGGAGAAAGGTATCGCCAAATATGTTGCCCGGCTTTTTCAATGACCAATAAGCCTTGCCACCATTGACCTATATATAAAGCTAGAAGCAACATGAAGATGGCCGATATCAAACGTAACCAACTCAATGACGAATTAAAACCTGAATAGGTCGCGACAGAAGCAACCGAGCCACCGATCACCGCTCCCGCAAGCATATAAGTCAGTAGACGGCCAAGATTATAAAATACAGGAATAAACCACGCTTTTTTATTATTGGCTTGGCCTAGGTTCATTAATGACGCAATGCCACCACACATTCCCATACAATGGCCGGAACCTAAAAGACCAATCAAAAAAGCCGCTAACCAATCAGGATTCATCGCCACTCTCTGTTTTAGATTGAGCTTTTTTCACTTTCACTTCATCATTATCATCAAATAAGATGCTGTGTCCTTGACGATCTAGATCATCAAATTGATCGGTTTTAACGGCCCAAATGAAAACGAAAACGGCAATGCATACAAACATGATCGCAATAGGAATTAATAAATATAAGCTAGCCATTATTTGAGCAACCTTAGAGAATTTGTCACCACAATGATTGAACTGGCTGACATTCCTATCACCGCAAAGTAGGGAGCAATAAATCCCATGACGGCTAAAGGTAAGATCAAGGCGTTATAACCCAGCGCCCACGCAAGATTTTGGTGAATGATTTTACGTGTTTGTAATGCCAGAGTTCGAGCTTCCAACACTTTATCAAGTTTATCACCTAATAACACCATATCCGCCGACGCTTTAGCAATATCAGAACCACCACCCATTGCTACAGATAAGTGCGCACCAGCTAAGGTAGGCGCATCATTGATGCCATCACCAATCATTAGTGTGACAGTGTCACTATTTAACTGTTGTAAATACGCCAATTTATCTTGAGGTTTTAGTCCGGCTTGATAATGTTCAATTCCGAGACTACGACAAACACGCTCTGCATTTAAAGGCGAATCGCCAGTTAACACAGTGACTTTAATATTGGCTTTGGTTAAATGATGAATAAAATCACGACTTTCTTTTCGGATGGGATCGGAATATTCGAAACGTGCAATTAATTGATTGTCGCATGATAAATAAACCGAGGATGGGGCAGGCTCCGTTGCATCAGCATGATCAGTAACATAAGTCAGCGTACCAATACGCCATGTTTGGGTTAAATATTCCCCAGACACCCCAGAACCAATAACATTGTTTACATTTTGCATCTTAATGTTCTGATGTTGGTGCTCTGCAAAAGCGTGAGCAATAGGGTGATTAGCATATTGCTCTAGAGCGGCTGCTATCTGTAATACCTCATTTGAAGAGTATTGCGCATCGAACAATTCAATGTCACTAATGGCAATATTTCCTTGAGTTAATGTCCCTGTTTTATCCAGTACAATATGATTCACTTTACATAAGGTTTCAAAAGCATGACCTTTACACAATAAGATGCCAAGTCCCCCTAATTTAGAGGTTGAGCAAGTGATTGCGGTGGGCGTTGCTAACGAAAGCGCACATGGACAAGTCGCGACTAATACCGATAACATAATCCAAAATGCTGATTCTGGTTGATATTGGAGCCAATACACCCAAGTTGCGGCAGCAATGACTAAAATAATAGCGACGAAGTATTTTGCAACATGATCCGCCACTTCCGCAATTTTAGGTTTAGACACCTGAGCTTCATCTTGTAAACGCACGATACTTGAAATGACCGTATCGGCTTTATGACATGCCACCTTTAATTCAAAGGATTCGCCAGAATTTATCGTTCCTGCATATACATAATCAGACACACCTTTTTCAACTGGCAGCGATTCACCGGTTAGCATCGATTCGTCAACTTGCGTATTGCCTAACACAATTTGGCCGTCAGCAGGGATATGCTCTCCAGGCAACACTCGTATGGTATCGCCAATGTTTAAGCTGCGAACTGGAACTTGTTCTCCTGTGACTTTGGTCGCCATCGCTGGCACCAATTTTAATAAATTAGCGCTGGCCGCAGCGGCTTTGCGGCGAGCACGCATTTCTAAGAAGCGCCCAACCAATAAGAAAAAGGTAAACATTGAGATGGATTCAAAGAAAACTTCACCCGTACCCGCGACAGTTGCCCATAAACTGGATAGATAAGCAAAAATGAGCGCGATAGAAACCGGGACATCCATTCCCAAGGTGCGAGCTTTGAGACTGCGCCAAGCATTAATATAAAAGGGCTGGGCAGAATAAAGCAAAACAGGAGTGGCGAAGATTAAACTAACCACACGTAAAAATTGTTTAAACTCTGGGTCAAGATCAGAAAAAACTTCAAAATATAGTGCCACCGCTAGCATCATTACTTGCATGGTAGCTAAGCCTGCTACCCCTAACCGATAGAGGTATTGCTTCATCATTTTATGATAGCTTTCTTCTTGTTGGTTGGGTTCAAAAGGGGCTGACTTATAACCAACTTGTTGAATCTGTTTAATTAGTTGGCTTAATTGAATTTGCGTATTATCCCAAACGACCTTGGCTCTTTGGGTCGTAATATTAACTTTAACTTGTTTAATGCCAGAGCAAGAGGCCAGTTGCTTTTCGATCAGCCAAGCACAAGCCGCGCAAGATACACCTTCAAGTGACAGTGTCACCTCACTTAATTCCTTATCATGACGCACAAACTCTCGTTGCACGTCTTCATTATCATAATGAATAAGTTTTTGGAGCTGCTCAGGAACTAAGTCTACTTTTTCTGCAGGCGCAGTACGGTATTGATAATAAGAAACTAGGCCACTTTCCACGATAGTTTGAGCAACCGATTGACAGCCAGGGCAACACATTGCACGAGATTGTCCAAGGATATCAACGTGAAAAACTGCATTAGTTGGAACTTCATCACCACAGTGATAACACGGATGTTCAGCCGATTTTTCCGACATCATTGCGCCTTAATTAATCAAGTAAAACAGTTGGAGTGTGGGTTGGGAAAGTCACTCGACCTTGAATTAACCATTCTTTGTTATGGGGTTCTACTTTAACGAACCATGGACCCTGTATAGGTTGTGGTAAATTAAATCGATAATTTCCATTCGCATCAGAGCTTAATGTGCGTGCAAAATCACGATCAGGAAGGGTTCTATGAGTAAACGTGATGGTTAAGGCGGGGTATAAAGATAGTTTGCCTTTATCTAAGCTGACGTTGATACCTTGTGGCGTAGAAACCACGCTCGCCTGCAACTTAAAGCCCTTTGCTACATGTATTTTCGATAAATCAACATTAATGCCTTTACCTTGCTTGTAATAATCTTCAGACACGAGATCGACGCTATTTTTAGTAAAAACACCTAATGTGACGAAACTGCCAATAACGGCACACATTGGGAGAAAAATTAAGAACCAAGGCCAAAACTGTTTATACCAAGGAGTTTGCATAGTCTTCTCACAAATAAAACGAAGTAGATACAAGAAAAAACAGCCCCAAGCTAGGGGCTGTAAACCACTTTATTATCAATCAGATGTATTAGATGGAGTTGGGTTACTTAAACTCCACACATAAGCACCAACTAATTGGATTTTATCTTCACCTAGTATGTTTTCCCAAGCGGGCATGACACCTTGGCGTCCATATTGCACGGTTTCTGTCACATCGGCGCGAGAGTCACCAAATAACCAATCGTTATCCGTTAAATCCGGTGCACCAAAAGCAGGGTTACCCTTACCATCAGTACCATGACAAGCAGCACAAGCAGCAAAGCGAACTTTACCAGCCGCCGCTTCACGTGAGTTCACTTTACGTCCAGATAAATGCAGAACATAGCTCACTACTTCTTCTACTCCATCCGCACCAAACGTTTCTCCCCAACCAGGCATAGCGCCAACGCGGCCATGCTTAATCGTCGTGAGGATTGCTTCAGGCTCACCGCCATATAACCAAGCCTGATCAGTTAAGTTAGGGAAACCTTTTTGACCACGAGCATCCGAGCCATGACATTGTGAACAGTTTTGTAAAAACAAATTCTGACCAACGCGTAAAGCCGCTGGATCTGCTGCAATTTCAGGTAACGACTTATAACCACTTCCATCGGCATGATTTGCTAACTTTTTAAACGATTGGCCGTAAAATTTCTCAGCGTCATCAAGTTCTTTAGCATATTGGTCGAGCTGCTTATTTTGTTGCGCATTTTTGATGGAGGCTTCCATTTCACCAACAGATTTAACTTGCTGAGGTGAGCTGGTCCAACCTAAAAGCCCTGGATAGTTTCCTAATCCTGGAAATAAGGCTAAATAGATGGCAGAAAAAATAAAAGTCGAGAAGAACAAATAGGTCCACCATTTGGGAAGTGGGTTATTGAGCTCACGAATACCATCGTATTCATGCCCCATATCCGCACCTTCTTCTACTCCCATTTTATCTTTAAGACACCAAATTAAAATAGCAGCGATACCAAAGATCGTTCCTAAGGTAATTACTGTTATCCATACACTCCAGAATGTCGTCATTACTTCATTCCTCCCTGATCTTTAGCTGACTTGACTGGCTCATCATCAAAGATAAGGTTTGCAGCTTCATCAAAACGAGATTTGCGGCGTTTACTGCCATAAGCCCACCATACAACTCCACAAAAGCTGATGAACAGCACAAGTGTCCAGATACTGTGAATCGTTGCGATATCCATATCTTTCTCCTTATTTCATCGCGTGGCCAAGAGATTGTAAATAGGCAACTAGAGCATCTAACTCCGTTTTTCCTTCTACATTTTTCTTAGCGTTAGCGATATCTTCATCAGTATAAGGTACGCCGAAATCGTCTCGGAATAACCTTAACTTTTGCTCCGTGTATTCACCGGTTAGCTTATTATCAGCCAACCACGGATAGCCGGGCATAATAGATTCAGGCACCACTTCTCGAGGGTCAATCAGATGGACACGATGCCATTCATCAGAATAACGGCCACCCACACGAGCAAGATCAGGGCCAGTACGTTTAGAGCCCCATAAGAATGGATGTTCCCATACCGATTCACCCGCGACAGAATAGTGACCATAACGTTCGGTTTCTGAACGGAAAGGACGGATCATTTGGCTGTGGCAAACACTACAACCTTCGCGGACGTATATATCACGACCTTCCATCTCTAGCGCAGTATAAGGTTTTAAATCCTCTACCGGCTCAGTCGTTTGCTTTTGGAAAATCAGTGGCGTGATTTCAACTAACGCGCCTAAACTGATCCCAAATGCCATCAAAATAGCCAATAAACCGACGTTCTTCTCGACTATTGAATGGCGATTCTTTTCTGAACTCATACTCATCGTCTCCTACATTGCCGGTTGAGGAATCGCTTTTAAGCTATCCTTTGGTGAAGTGACGGTCTTATAAACGTTATAAGCCATGAGCAACATGCCTGACACGATAATGACACCACCAATAAAGCGCACTAAATAGAATGGATGAGACGCTTCAACACTTTCAACAAAGCTATATGTTAACGTGCCATCGGCATTAACCGCACGCCACATCAAACCTTGCATCACACCTGAAATCCACATTGCAACTATGTATAAAACCGTACCAATGGTCGCTAACCAGAAGTGCACATTGATCAGTTTGATAGAATACATGCGCTCTTGACCAAATAATTTCGGAATTAAGTGATACATAGAGCCAATGGTCACCATCGCAACCCAACCTAATGCACCAGAATGCACGTGACCGATAGTCCAGTCGGTATAGTGAGAGAGGGCATTTACCGTTTTAATAGCCATCATAGGGCCTTCAAAAGTCGACATCCCATAGAATGACAAAGACACAATGAGGAAACGTAAAATAGGGTCATAGCGTAATTTATGCCAAGCACCGGAAAGGGTCATGATCCCGTTAATCATGCCGCCCCAAGATGGGACAAACAAGATAATAGACATCACCATACCTAATGATTGAGTCCAGTCAGGCAACGCAGTGTAATGTAGATGGTGAGGACCTGCCCAAATATACAGAGAAATCAATCCCCAAAAGTGCACAATGGATAAACGATAAGAATAAACTGGACGTTCAGCTTGTTTCGGCACGAAATAGTACATCATCCCTAAAAAGCCAGCGGTTAATAGGAAACCTACCGCATTGTGTCCGTACCACCATTGCACCATCGCATCGACGGCACCTGAATAAATAGAATAGGATTTACCCATAGAAACAGGGATAGCCATACTATTAACGATATGCAGAACCGCAACCGTTAATATAAAGCCACCAAAGAACCAGTTCGCCACATAAATATGAGACGTTGTTCTTTTTATCAAAGTTCCAAAAAAGACAATGGCGTAAGCAACCCACACAATTGCGATCGCAATATCAATAGGCCACTCTAATTCGGCGTATTCTTTACTGGTTGTATAGCCCAAAGGTAATGAGACAACTGCTGCCAAAATAATGGCTTGCCACCCCCAAAAAGTGAACGGTACTAATAAACCACCAAATAAACGTGTTTTACAGGTTCGTTGAACCACGTAATAGGAGGATGCAAATAGGGCACTAGTCCCAAATGCAAAAATAACTGCATTAGTATGCAATGGACGTAAACGACTGTACGTCAACCACGGCGTATCGAAGTTAAGCTGTGGCCAAACTAATTGAGCTGCAATTAAGACCCCCACGCTCATCCCAACAATTCCCCACAATATCGTAACCATGGCAAACTGACGGACAACCGTGTAGTTATAATTATGCTCAAGCTGATGTTCCTGGCTCATCTTGAATGCTTCCAATCTTATAATTAACTACCTAGCATCAACACTGAAATAGTGTTGTAATGTTACCCAAACGCACACCAAGACCTAAAACAGCAGGAAGTAGCAATGGTTTTAAATAAAAGTAACATTTTCGTTGCTTACTATACCTGACATACCAATAGGTTATATAAGTTAAATAGCAAAAGTTTGAAGTAAGTTACATAGGATGAAACTCAATGGCTGGAGAGAAACTCACAAAAGCGAGACTTGTACAAATTATCATCATATTCATTGTCTTATTAAGCGCATTTATCTGGAGGACAATAACACATGATAACCAACAAGATAGCACGGCTCTTTATCAATTTAATCTCCCTAATAATATAGAATCAACCAATTTAGTTTTGGACTCTTAACCAAAGAATTAATCAATCTGTTTTCATTTTAATAAGGGCTTTTGACTTAAACACATCACCTTAATAATAAGGTTTACTGACACAAAATGAATTAATGAAAAACAGCATTCGTTAACGAACAAGCTACATTTTTGACCAATGACATCCTTCATTGAGTTCGAATTAAAGTCATGAAGTGGTTTTTAGTTCATCCGAAGCTGAATTCAAGTACAAAAAATCAACCGATAGTTCACGAACCTCAATCTCCGTTTTCATGGTTCACTTCAAGCACGTTCTTAAGTATCTGTCTGGTTGGTCACATTACTCAGGCTGCTCTCGATAAGAAGAATGAATATCTAAGGAGTGAAAGGAGGCTCAAGAAAAAATACAATGAAGAAAACAAGAGCTTAATTTCAAAACAGGAACTTTGGGCTGCGCAGATTGGGAACCTTACGATGGCTCTACACAATGAACGTAGGCAGGTAAATTCAGCAAGCGAAGTAATCCAACTCCCTAAACGCGGAAGACCGCAAGATACTGAAAAATAGTGTTTGTTTATACACCAATTACAGTTTAAATTTCTGTTTATTGTTAATATTTGGGCTTAGGAAAATGAAAAAGATAATCATCGCATTTGCATTACTTGGAGCAACATCTACGAGTCAGGCTGCATTCCGCAGTAACGATTGGACTGATCAAATGACTGACACAAAAGTCTATTCTCAAATAACACATACAAAGATTGGTCGTGATTATCAGTACATTGGTTTTGAATGCAGAGTAACAGGCGGCAAACCAGACGATATTGTAATTGCTTTTAATGGAGATGATGCAATTGCAACACCTAGTTCAAGAGTATTGTTACAGATGCGAGTGGACAAAGGTAAGGTGTATGAATTGAATGGTTATACTTACAACAATTCTTACCGTGGCGGCACAGCAGGTAATGTTCCACCGTCATTACTAGATGAGATTAAAGCGGGTAACAAGCTACATCTTAATATTATACACGGTAGAGAAACAGAAGTTATGGCAACATTCAGTCTAAGTGGTTCGACAGCAGCACTAAATAAGATGGAGAAAAACTGTGGTGTAACTGTTGGCGAATCACCTGAGATGATAGCGAAGAAAAAAGAGATTAATTTCAAGTATGATAAATTAATCCGTGACTTAGAAAAAAAGCGACAATTAGAAATCCAAGCTCTTAAATAACATACTGGTTTCAGTAGACAAAAGCTAGTTCGAACATCAACGTTGACGGCATGCCAGATTGGGCGAGCTGTGCCGATACTAATAGATATGTCTACAAGCATCTTGGGATAAGTCGTTCAACGCTGGCAAAGGCTCTAGCTGGGCATGACGGCATGGTAAATGAGTCGTTATTTCAGTGATCATTTACCAGCGTTTTTAGGAAAGGTACTTTGCTGAGTAACATGTGTCACTAAGAAGCCGTGACGCACATTAAGCTATTGATAATATTTATGGTAAATCAGAATACTGTTAAATACACTTATGACCCAAGCACTAAACCTAGAACATGAGTTCATGAACTCAGCGTAAACGCAAAACAGTTTTTTTGTAAAGAGTAGAAGGCAGGGCTTAACTCATTGATTGTTGGTTTTCATGAACCTAGGAATAAAACATTGATATTTAACATAATATATATAATGCGAACTATCTGTATTACTGGTAAGTATCTAAAACCATGCCAAAACGCTTTAGTTCTAATCCTCCATAATTGTTAACGACAAAGCTTGAACTATGCGGTGTATATAAACCTGCTGCGTATGGTTCTTGTCCTTTCTCAAGTTGAACTTTCATTTCTACTGGAAACTTCCCACCTAAATGAGCGTAAGCGATTTGTTCGTAAATGGTTCGCCCTGGCTTGTCGTCTTTTGGTGCTGTCTGACGAATTTCAACTCGCTCGTTTTCTGGGAATATTTCTACTTTTAACATATTTTATCCTTATGCTATTAATCTTGGTTTTGTGTGAATTTGATTAACATCATCACGAGTAAACCCATATAGGTTTGATATATACCCAGATGACGGTTCGACATAATCAAGTGGTCTTTGGTGATTAAAATCAATATTGATTACCTGCAATAAAGGAATGACATTGTCATTCCCATACCCATGCAAATTCTGTAGTTGAGCCTTAGAAAACCCAATAACCATTAAGTCATTAAGGTGACGTGCGAATGTCGCCCTCGATGAAAATGACTCATACACAGCGGCGTATCCATCAGCAACTAATGAGCGATAAAACCTGAAAATACGATCTGCTTTTGAATAGCTGACATTACCTTTTGGTGTCATTGTAAAATGGACAGCTTTTAACTTTTCATGGATTTCATCATCACTAAAGACTCTCATCTCTTGCCCCTTCAATGCGTTTAATAGTGGTGTAAATGCTCTTTTCCAAATGTCTGTGATTAAGCAGGCGCCCTTTTTTTCATAGTCTTTTTGGTATCGTATCGCATCAAATAAATTTTTAGGGATACCCATATCATTCAAATATCGTCTGTGCGCTGAAGCTTCAAATCTAACTAAATTACGAGCAAAATTTCTTAATTTTGGGTCTGACATAACGTCTATAACTCGATCTTGCTTATGATCACCTTTCTTCTGATTTTCAACTAATCTCTTGAATTGATTGTTAAATTCAAACTCTTTTAAATAAACCTTTCTATCGACATGCCTTGAACCTTTATTGAAATAACATGTAGTTTCATGCCTTTGTTCAACAGCTGTACGCATCTGACCATTTGAGACATTTTTTAACTGTTGAATAACTTGTTTTGCCTGTAATTGATTTTCAACACGGGCTGAAAATGTACAGTCAATAAGATCCAAGGTGGTGTTAGGAAGATCTAACATTTCAAAAAAGTCTGGATAGATGTTGTATAGAGCCATAATCATTTCCATCGAACCTAGCTCAATAGATGTTGACCCATATACGTTATGTCCTTGAATAATTTTGGCTGGAGAACACTTAAGTTCGATGCACGGGTAACGATTTTTCGTGCCTTGATAAATCTTGATCGCAAGCCCAGTAAAATGAGTGGGAATACTTTCAAATTTATGTCTTAGATCAGAAACCTCATATTGCTCACTTCCCTTTTCACCAGTGCAATAAATTGAACGAGCCTCTAACTCAATGCCACGTTTTGAACACTCTTTAATATCAACATACGAAACACACTCACCAGAAGAATTCTGATGAGAATGAAACGTAAACTCCTCATTAAAAGGAATAGATATCTTGAGCAAATCTATCAACGCAAAACCCTGTCAAAACATTTTTTATACATATTTGTTTATTTACACATACATTAAAGTATGGGTTAATAATTATCAACATAAATATGGGTGTAAACTTAAACTAAAGTAAGGTTTTGATATGGAAAATGTAAACATGAGTATTGGTGAAGTCTTAAAAGAACGTCGAATTGAACTATCTATAAAACAAGAAGATCTTGCAGAAAGAATGGGAGTAACAGTTCAAACAGTGAGCAAATGGGAAAGAGGCATAACAGAACCTAAAGCGAGCCAAGTAGCCGATTTAGCTAAAGAATTAAAAATGAATGAGAAAGAAATCTGCCAAGGACAGCGTATTCTCGCAGAAGATATCGACCACCATGAATTTATAAAGACAGTGAGCTCCTGCATACACTATATGCCTGAAATCGATCTAATTCTTACCATTTATGATGAATTAGATAATCCACGACATTTTGCCCAATCTCTTTTGGAAGCAGCTAATCTGCCTGTATTTACAAAGGAAGAGGCACAAAAAGAGCAAGCAAAAAACCTTATCGCTATGTATGAAAAAGGCACACTAAAGTTTGATGATGAAGCAGAAAAAGAACAATGCTTATCCTTATGGAACTCCATCATTAACAAGTAGGACGTTTCAAAATGAAACAAGAGTACACTATTAAAGATAGTGTACTCAGGACAAAAAAGGCGCTATCGTTTGCCTCCTTTTCCATCCCTCGCCTATAAATTGTTGCCCCTGTATCGGGGGCACTCCGCACCCCCAACACAGGCTCAACAATTCAAAAAGCATTCTAGAGGATGTGAAGTTTATACGTAGCGCTTTTATGAGGGATAAAGATCAATAGACCCGCTTTGTCGCGGTTCGTGGCGGATGTCCTCCGCGAACTATGAAAATGTAATTACTATGCAGTAGCTTTAGAATTCGGATGGGCTGATAATTCGCATTATCCGACATTATGTTACGGGCTTTCATTGAAAAACGATTCTCCCTCCTATCATGTACGCAACAAGTTGCGACAATGAGAAAGTCGCTCTCCCACGTTTTACGGCTTCAAGGTCGCCAGTGCTGCGCAATGGTACTGACGACAAACCCTCAACATAATGACGTACCATATAATGCGAACTATCTGTATTACTGGTAAGTATCTAAAACCATGCCAAAACGCTTTAGTTCTAATCCTCCATAATTGTTAACGACAAAGCTTGAACTATGCGGTGTATATAAACCTGCTGCGTATGGTTCTTGTCCTTTCTCAAGTTGAACTTTCATTTCTACTGGAAACTTCCCACCTAAATGAGCGTAAGCGATTTGTTCGTAAATGGTTCGCCCTGGCTTGTCGTCTTTTGGTGCTGTCTGACGAATTTCAACTCGCTCGTTTTCTGGGAATATTTCTACTTTTAACATATTTTATCCTTATGCTATTAATCTTGGTTTTGTGTGAATTTGATTAACATCATCACGAGTAAACCCATATAGGTTTGATATATACCCAGATGACGGTTCGACATAATCAAGTGGTCTTTGGTGATTAAAATCAATATTGATTACCTGCAATAAAGGAATGACATTGTCATTCCCATACCCATGCAAATTCTGTAGTTGAGCCTTAGAAAACCCAATAACCATTAAGTCATTAAGGTGACGTGCGAATGTCGCCCTCGATGAAAATGACTCATACACAGCGGCGTATCCATCAGCAACTAATGAGCGATAAAACCTGAAAATACGATCTGCTTTTGAATAGCTGACATTACCTTTTGGTGTCATTGTAAAATGGACAGCTTTTAACTTTTCATGGATTTCATCATCACTAAAGACTCTCATCTCTTGCCCCTTCAATGCGTTTAATAGTGGTGTAAATGCTCTTTTCCAAATGTCTGTGATTAAGCAGGCGCCCTTTTTTTCATAGTCTTTTTGGTATCGTATCGCATCAAATAAATTTTTAGGGATACCCATATCATTCAAATATCGTCTGTGCGCTGAAGCTTCAAATCTAACTAAATTACGAGCAAAATTTCTTAATTTTGGGTCTGACATAACGTCTATAACTCGATCTTGCTTATGATCACCTTTCTTCTGATTTTCAACTAATCTCTTGAATTGATTGTTAAATTCAAACTCTTTTAAATAAACCTTTCTATCGACATGCCTTGAACCTTTATTGAAATAACATGTAGTTTCATGCCTTTGTTCAACAGCTGTACGCATCTGACCATTTGAGACATTTTTTAACTGTTGAATAACTTGTTTTGCCTGTAATTGATTTTCAACACGGGCTGAAAATGTACAGTCAATAAGATCCAAGGTGGTGTTAGGAAGATCTAACATTTCAAAAAAGTCTGGATAGATGTTGTATAGAGCCATAATCATTTCCATCGAACCTAGCTCAATAGATGTTGACCCATATACGTTATGTCCTTGAATAATTTTGGCTGGAGAACACTTAAGTTCGATGCACGGGTAACGATTTTTCGTGCCTTGATAAATCTTGATCGCAAGCCCAGTAAAATGAGTGGGAATACTTTCAAATTTATGTCTTAGATCAGAAACCTCATATTGCTCACTTCCCTTTTCACCAGTGCAATAAATTGAACGAGCCTCTAACTCAATGCCACGTTTTGAACACTCTTTAATATCAACATACGAAACACACTCACCAGAAGAATTCTGATGAGAATGAAACGTAAACTCCTCATTAAAAGGAATAGATATCTTGAGCAAATCTATCAACGCAAAACCCTGTCAAAACATTTTTTATACATATTTGTTTATTTACACATACATTAAAGTATGGGTTAATAATTATCAACATAAATATGGGTGTAAACTTAAACTAAAGTAAGGTTTTGATATGGAAAATGTAAACATGAGTATTGGTGAAGTCTTAAAAGAACGTCGAATTGAACTATCTATAAAACAAGAAGATCTTGCAGAAAGAATGGGAGTAACAGTTCAAACAGTGAGCAAATGGGAAAGAGGCATAACAGAACCTAAAGCGAGCCAAGTAGCCGATTTAGCTAAAGAATTAAAAATGAATGAGAAAGAAATCTGCCAAGGACAGCGTATTCTCGCAGAAGATATCGACCACCATGAATTTATAAAGACAGTGAGCTCCTGCATACACTATATGCCTGAAATCGATCTAATTCTTACCATTTATGATGAATTAGATAATCCACGACATTTTGCCCAATCTCTTTTGGAAGCAGCTAATCTGCCTGTATTTACAAAGGAAGAGGCACAAAAAGAGCAAGCAAAAAACCTTATCGCTATGTATGAAAAAGGCACACTAAAGTTTGATGATGAAGCAGAAAAAGAACAATGCTTATCCTTATGGAACTCCATCATTAACAAGTAGGACGTTTCAAAATGAAACAAGAGTACACTATTAAAGATAGTGTACTCAGGACAAAAAAGGCGCTATCGTTTGCCTCCTTTTCCATCCCTCGCCTATAAATTGTTGCCCCTGTATCGGGGGCACTCCGCACCCCCAACACAGGCTCAACAATTCAAAAAGCATTCTAGAGGATGTGAAGTTTATACGTAGCGCTTTTATGAGGGATAAAGATCAATAGACCCGCTTTGTCGCGGTTCGTGGCGGATGTCCTCCGCGAACTATGAAAATGTAATTACTATGCAGTAGCTTTAGAATTCGGATGGGCTGATAATTCGCATTATCCGACATTATGTTACGGGCTTTCATTGAAAAACGATTCTCCCTCCTATCATGTACGCAACAAGTTGCGACAATGAGAAAGTCGCTCTCCCACGTTTTACGGCTTCAAGGTCGCCAGTGCTGCGCAATGGTACTGACGACAAACCCTCAACATAATGACGTACCATATAATGCGTACTAAAATTTATGAGCAACAACACCGTTAATTGTCTGTAGATACGATGATTATCAATATTTTTTCAGGTATATCATATTTTATCTTCTTCGATTTATAGCGATTAATTTCTGATGTTGCCGCCTTGCAAACTTGATGAGTGCCTATCGTCCTAATTCGTTTTAATGTCGCATAACGCTGATCAACATGATGCATCGTTAATGTGAGTCTGCATTCGCCCTTGAACCTTTGATCACTTTTATCCAAAGCTCGTTGTACTTTCTTTTTATAAAACTGAGCTGCTTGGTATCGGCCCGCATCATCAGCCTGAATAACAAAAGATACAAATAGCAGAAATATGATGAAAATACATGGCATATAAAACCCTCTTAACTCAATAATGATGCAAACAAAAGTAGGATCCTCTTAGGTTTGTTATGTAGAATCAATATATGTCGTTACTAACATAATGGCTGTATCAATTGTGCGGCTTGCCTTGCAATGACTTCCTTAATATGTGACGGTGCACGTTGAGTTAACATCTTAATTACTAGGAAAAATACGGAACTTTTTTGTGAATTGAATTTCTTATTCTATTCACAACACATACCAATCCACAATTTTAGGATACCTATGAAAAAACTTATTCTTACGCTGGCTGTGTCCTCAATTTCAGGTCAAGTCCTAGCAAGTGACAACGTCACCTTCACACCAGAGCAAGAAGCAAAAATTGGTGAAATTGCAGCACAATATTTAGTGGACCATCCTGAGTTTTTGATTAAAGCAAGTCAAAAACTTCAGCAAAAACAATTAGAAGAACAAGCTAATGCCCAGAAAGCTGCTGTTCTAGCCAACAAGAATATTTTATTGAATGACAAAGAGACACCTTTCATCGGGCCTAAAACTGCGAAAGTCAATGTCATAGAATTCTTCGATTATCAATGCATTTACTGCTATAGAATTTCTTCAACGATCGAATCACTACAAAAGCAATACCCGAATGTGCGGTTTATATTTAAAGAAACCCCTATTTTTGGTAGCCGTTGGGAGCCATCTAAATATGCCGCTCAAGTTGGTTTAGAAGCCTTTGCTCAAAAAGGTTCTTCAGGTTATGAGCACTACCATAATGGTATTTATTCAACGGGGTTAAATGAAGGAAAACTGACCAAAGAAGTCGTTGAAGCGCAAGCCAAACAAGCTGGCGTGGATTTAAGTCAATTTAAACCAACAGAAAACTACCAACGTAATTTACAATTATTCTCTCAGCTTGGTTTTAAAGGAACGCCCGCCCTTATTGTTATGCCAACTGATGGTGCTACCACATCAAATACATATGTTATTAATGGTGCTGATGTTGCAGCGCTTACTAATGCAATCCGTACATTAAGTAAATAACTTAAATTTTATAGCGACCAAACTAAGGTCGCTTTTTTTAAATCATAAAATAGTTACAGCGTAACCTTAAAAACGAAAGGTGTCATGGAAATTTAGGTATTGTAATAAACTTACATAGCACCTAAAACACCTCGAAAGGCAAGGTAACAAAATGACGAATTGTTTATAGTATGTGGATAACTCCAATCAATAGAATAAATTGTCGGTGACCACAAAAAATCATGATTCTAACTTACTGATATTTATTAATTTAAATGATAGTTACAATTATCCAGTTTGTCACACTGTATAGCTATTCATAAAGTGACACGTACAAAAAAAGCCCATCTTATAGATGAGCTTTCAGAATATTTCGTTATTGGTTATTAATCTTCAATCAGTAAATCGTCACTATCGGAATCATCATCATAAGATGAAGCCCCTGTTTTTACTGTGCTGCATAAGGTGTAAGTTCTTTTACGTTGTGTTTTTGAAAGATACTTTTTCCAACACTGTGCGTATTTACTCACAACGCCCTCTCCTCCTTCTTGAAAAGCAGCAATAAAATTATGCTCTTCTTCCGTTTCAGGAGATAAGTGCCCTTCAAATAGACCTTGCATGGTCTTACCGTAATTTTCAAGGACTTGTGCTTCGTTAATAGTAAACTCACCAGAGCGGCTAAAGCCTCGAGCAAAGTGTTTATTATCAAAAAACTTTCCTAGATTTCTCATGTTTCAACTCTTTTACTGTGTTACTTGTATTTGTGCGAAAATAGGTGTTTATTGTCTGTCTGTACAACAAAAGATTTTGTTTATTTTAATAAAAACTTTTTATCATTTAGAGTATGATTACTTTCATATTAGTCAAAGAATATAAACAATTTCAAATCCTTTGAGGTGAGCTTTGGATACAGAACTATTAAGGACATTTTTAGAGGTTGGTAAGACTCGTCATTTTGGACGAGCCGCAGAAAGTCTTTATCTTACACAATCGGCAGTAAGCTTTCGAATTCGTCAGCTTGAGTCGCAATTAGGCAGCCCTCTATTTTCTCGTCAACGTGGCAATGTTCATTTGACCCCAGCCGGTGAAAGGTTACTTCCTTATGCCGAATCAATCTTACAAACCTGGGGGCGTGCTCGCCAAGATGTGTCTCTTAGTGAAAACTATATGGAGCAAATATCGATCGGAGCATCAGCAGGTATATGGGAGCTCAGTGGCATCTCCGATTGGATTAATGCAAGCCATAACACTCTTCCAGAAGTTGCGTTTAGAATTGAATCGGTAAGCCGTCAGGATATCGTACGTGCTTTACTTGAAAAAAGTATCGACTTGGCTTTATTAGGTGATCCCCCTAAAGTTGAAGGCTTTCGACTCAAACAAGTTGCCAGCTTTGAATTTAAACTCATCGCAACTCAACCAGATATTAAATTTTCAGAGTTACCCTCTATACCTTTAACTTATCTTGATTGGAGTACGCGTTTCTCTATCGAACATGCCAGGATCACTGAATTACAAAAAACCCCTTTATTGCACGCCTCTTCAAGCAGTGTTGTAGTCAATTTTTTAAGTGCGAATCAAGGGATGGCGTATTTGCCAGAACCTGTGGTGTCTAAACATATTGATTCCAATAAATTATTTTTGGTCGAAGATGCACCGGCAATGGAACAATCTTTGTATTTATGCTGGAATGAAGATAATGAAAAATCAAATATTATCAGCCAATTATCTGAAATCCCTTTTGAATTAAGGACCGCATCGGACGATTAATAACTTTCATCTTAACCTAAAAAAAACTTCGTTTTACTGTCACATAGTTATTACATAATCTCTGTTATGTCTCATAACAATTTAGACGTTTGGATAGGAAACATGAGTAACTGGGATAAGTGGTTAAAGAATGATGGTTCTCGTTTATCAGGTAAGAAAAATAAACGAGGTTTTGATGATTATGATGGCGAGCTAATAGAAAAAAGTAAATCGAAACGCAAGTCTCATAGAGAAAGACATAATCCACGTTCAGAGGACTTCGAAGACCGTTTATATTGATATGTTAGAGGGCACAAAACGCCCTCTTTATTTTTGTTAAAATAATTTAGTTATAGTGCCTTATGATTATAGATTAATGATCATTCAGCCTTTGATTTTTCATTACGGATTTTTTCAGCGACGATTTTAATTGCTTCTGCTGTACTGATACCTTGTTGCATAAGCTTTTGAATTTCTTCTACCGCTGCTTGTTGTTCCGCATGTGTCAGTGTTGGTAAATCATCAAACATCTTTTTTCCTATTCATTCTTCAGTAATATCATAAGCCTTGTTGATAACTTGCTTATCTTCTATCGCGATTTCACCCTGCCATCGCTTATGGGTAATGGATACCCCTAATAAATATCGATTCGCTGGCAAAGTCGTATTCGGTACTGTGGTCGGATAATCGGATTCATAACTTTGAGTCCACGCTTCTTTATAGCCACCATCTAAATTACCATATAAGGCAACGTTCATTACGGGTAAAGGACAAAACTTATTGAGTAAAGCTGTTTTATCTACCACCCACGAATCTTTTGAGTTCCAACGTACCGTTTGTTTATGGTTAGGATGAGCAAGCAATACCCAGCTTTCCCATTCTTGCCCTGCTTCTGTTGTTAACTTTATTTTGTACAAGCCGCTTTCGAGTTGAGCATTGAGATCGGATCGTTGGCTGTATTGCCAATATGTTTCTTGCTCACTCGAAACAATGTTAGTGTTTGACATCAATATATTATCTGGCCACCTTATAAACTCAAATTCCGACAACTCTACTTTTGATTGAGCATCGATCTCCAAGCGATAATTCACTCGCCCAGGACTTTGAATCACTTGCCGTTGTATGGCCAGTTTATCCAACCAAGTTGGAAATGGTGATTGATCGAAAGAGCGGCCACAGTCTTTATCTAACGACTTTAGCAAGAGTTGGTCTAAGTGATCTTTAATATGATTTTGCGGTGCTTTTTGCCAAACTTGAACCATTGAGTCAAAGCTTTGGTTTAACTCACCTTCGAGCAAAAATTTATGTGCATTGCTTAATGCTGTTTGTTCATAGAACCAGTTAGTATTGGCCGCCCACGTTTGGGCAGCTAATAGTGACGCGGTAACAAAAAGAAAATTAAACTTCAAACCAGTCGTCCTACACTAAACTAGGCTTTCATTTTATAGCCGACACCACGAAGTGTTTCTATTTTAATTGTCGGAATTTTTTGTCTTAATTGTAGAATGTGCGTATCTACCGTTCGTGTAGTCGGAAAATGATTGTAGCCCCAAACATGATCTAATAATTCATCACGCGTGAATACACGGCCTAGATTACTGGCTAAAAATACCAATAAATCAAACTCTGTCCTTGTCATTACGACCATATCTTCACCGTGTTTAACTTCACGAGTAGTTTTATCAATAACAATGTCACCAATGGTAATTAAATTCTCATTTTCTTCCGTATCAGGAGAACGTAGTTGCGCACGAATACGAGCAAACAGTTCGGCTTCTGCGAAAGGTTTGGTTAAATAATCATTTGCACCTGCATCTAAACCTGACACTTTATCTTTTACTGAGACTAATGCCGTCAGCAAAATCACAGGCACAGATTTAATATTCTTCCATTCATTTAAGAAAGTCACAGAGTCACCGTCTGGTAGTTGGCGATCTAAAATAACCAGATCAGCTTTACCCCATTCGGCGGCAACATCCGCGGCACGCTCAACATGCAAACACTCATAACCTGCTTGCTCTAAGCTGACTAATAAGCCATCAGCAAGGTTGCGATCATCTTCAACGAGTAGCAATGTCTGTTTCACAGGGAATCTCCAATTTAAATGTTGTTGGTGGGCCACTTAAGTTCATGGTACCTCCCATTCGTGCAACCATAGATTCAACAATGGTTAAGCCAAGTCCGAGGCCGCTTTTGCTTACGAATGGTTTGCGTAATTTAGCCCAATCCTTTTTAGTCAGTTGACCTTGGTCTATGATTTCAAGAACCAACTTATTTGAATACGTTGTAGCTTTTAATTTGACTGGCGCAATGCCATATTTACAGGCATTCCTGACCAAGTTATCGACACAGGTCCCAAGCCAATAAATATTTACTTTTACCGCTAGGTCTTCATTAAGTTCAATATCGATATTAAATTCTTCTTGGGTATAGCGATATTCTAACCACTCTTCGACAGAGGGGATCCATTCTGTTGCCAGTATTTTAGTATCTGATTGCAAGTAGTCTTTACTGGCTTCGGCAAGTTGCCTCAAACGTCGAGTGTCTTCACATAAACGCCGAAACTCATCATAAACCGTATCTGGCAAATGTTCGAATTCTCTGCGAAATCCTTCTACCGTCAATGACAAACTCGCGATCGGTGTCCTTAATTCATGGGTAAGTATTTGTAACACCAGCATACGACTGCGTAACTCTTTTCGCTTATTCACCCAACGCGAATAACCCCAACCACAAATTAAGATAATATTGGCAATGCCAAGCACTAATATGCTGTAAAACAAAGCATCTGAATTACTTTTTACATCCCAACACACGTTGCCACTTTTGACATAACAATGCTGAGTCGCAGTACTAGAAGTGGCGATTAACTCAACTTTATTGAGTAAGTCATCAAACGTATCTTTATCAAACACATAATATAAAAACCCTTTACGCAACCAAAATTCATTATCCGTGACAATCGTCTCTGAGCCTGAAATCAATGCTGAAATAGCATCATAAGGCATTCTTTGTAGATGTCCGAGTAATACATTTTGATCGGCAAGCGGTCTTTCTTGAATATGCATATAAGGCAATAATTGCTTATAACGCTCAGGATGAATTTCTGCATACCTCGCCGCATAAGTGCCACCGCCAGGGTGAATTAACCCTGAACGAACAAACCACTTGATTGGCAAATAAGTTTTATTACATATCGCTCGTGAAAAAACTAATGGCTCTGTGACGGTAGGACTTAACGGGTACTTTCCTTTACACGTGGTGGCTAATGTGTATAAACGTTGCATATCCTGAAGTGGATATTTGCTTGTTTGCGGAAGTAATGAATCTGGAGACAACAAACTGGTTGGAAAATCCGTTTGTATCACTCGCAAGTCATAAATACCTACAGCTTTAGAATCATCAAAGAGATTTTTAAACTCATTAATACGCTCGGGCAAGGTTGCAGCCACCGCTACCTTACCTATAAAGCACGTTAATAAAATTAAAAATCTACTCGATTTCAAAGGTTAACTACCTTAGTATTCATCATGATTGCCGCATATCATACTACAGTTAATATAATGACAAGCCACTTCCCATGTCATTTTTCGGTCATTATCATCGATTAAGTAATCAAACTGTTAATTATTTTTTAATTAACATTGACCTCGCTGATATTTCAAGCTTTTTTATACTAACAGAAAAAAACCAGTTACTTCTCAGCAACTGGTTTTTATTGATTTGATGATTGAATTAATTACAGTGCTTTTGCAATCGCATCAACACTGGCTTTCGCATCACCAAATAGCATTTGCGTATTTTCTTTAAAGAACAATGGGTTTTGCACACCGGCATAACCGGTATTCATTGAACGTTTAAAGACAATCACATTCTTAGCATTCCATACTTCCAACACAGGCATACCCGCAATTGGACTGTTTGGATCTTCTTGCGCCGCTGGGTTAACGGTGTCATTAGCACCAATGACTAATACTGTATCAGTTTCAGAGAAGTCATCATTGATTTCATCCATTTCTAATACGATGTCATAAGGTACTTTTGCTTCTGCTAACAATACGTTCATGTGGCCAGGCAGACGACCCGCAACTGGGTGAATACCAAAACGGACTTCAACACCTTGAGCACGTAACTTTTCAGTGATTTCATACACAGGATATTGAGCTTGAGCAACCGCCATGCCGTATCCTGGAGTAATGATCACTTTCTTAGAATCTTTCAGCATTTCAGCAACGTCTTCTGCCGTAGTTTCACGGTGTTCGCCTTGCTCTTCATCACTTGATGTTGATGTTGGCGCAGCGCCGAAACCACCAGCAATTACGCTGATAAAAGAACGGTTCATTGCTTTACACATGATGTAAGACAGAATCGCACCAGAAGAACCGACTAGAGCACCCGTGACGATAAGCAGATCGTTTGCCAGCATGAAACCAGCCGCCGCTGCCGCCCAACCAGAGTAAGAGTTCAGCATAGAAACCACCACTGGCATATCCGCACCACCGATAGAAGACACTAAGTGGTAACCGAATACTAAGGCAATCGCCGTCATCACAATCAAGGCTAACATGCTGCCGTCATTGTTAACGAAATAAATCATCAACAAAACAGAAGCAACGATCGCCAATAAGTTCCACTTATGTTTGTGTGGAATATTCATCGCTGATGAAGACACTAAACCGCGCAACTTACAGAATGCTACAATGGAACCACTGAAGGTAACGGCACCGATGAAGATCCCAAGGAAAACTTCAACAAGATGAATAACGTGCTCAGCATGGTTTAGAGTAAATGACCCCATATCCAAGTAGCTGTTATAACCAACTAACACGGCGGCCATACCCACAAAGCTATGTAAAATAGCCACTAATTCAGGCATTTCCGTCATTTCTACTTTCTTAGCGTAGAAAATACCAATCGCCCCACCAATCGCCATCGCTAAAATGATCCACACAAGGCCACCGGTTTCAGGGCCAAAGATCGTTGCGATCAAAGCGATCGCCATACCAGCGATACCATAATAGTTACCCGCACGAGCTGAATCTTGCTTCGATAGACCGGCAAGGCTCATGATAAAAAGAACAGCAGCAACAATGTATGCCGCTTGTACTAATCCTGCAGACATGTGTTACTCCTATTTCTTACGGAACATTTCAAGCATACGTTTGGTCACAGTAAAGCCACCAAAAATGTTAATGCTTGCAATTAATACAGCGATGAAAGACAGGAATGACACGACACCATTACCTTGTCCAATTTGGAGCAATGCCCCGACCACAATAATCCCCGAAATGGCATTAGTTACTGACATCAGTGGTGTATGAAGAGAATGTGAGACATTCCAAACCACGTAATAACCAACAACACATGCTAGTACAAATACCGTAAAGTGAGATAAGAATGCAGCTGGAGCCACACTCGCTACCCAAGCAAATGCACCTGCCGCGACTACCATGCCAATTACTTTTTTCGTTGGCGAGGCAGGCTCTTCAACTTTAGGTTCGGCTTTAGGTTGTACTTTTGGCGAAGCTTGCGGTTGTGCAGAAACTTTAATCGGTGGCGCAGGCCAAGTGATTTCACCTTCTTTAACCACGGTCACACCACGCAGCACAACATCTTCAAAATCGATATTGATGTTGCCATCTTTTTCTTTGCATAACAGTTTTAAAAGGTTAACAAGGTTCGTACCGTATAGCTGAGAAGACTGAGTCGGTAGACGGCCAACCATATCCGTATAGCCAATCACGGTGACACCATTTGGCGTAGTAATCACTTTATCCGCTTCAGTGTAAGCACAGTTACCACCATTAGCCGCGGCAAGGTCAACGATCACACTGCCCGCTTTCATGCTATCAACCATTTCTTTAGTGATAAGCTTAGGAGCTGGACGACCTGGGATCAGAGCTGTCGTAATGATGATATCAACGTCTTTTGCTTGAGCAGCATAAAGCTCCTCAGCTTTCTTGTTAAATTCATCTGACATTTCTTTTGCATAGCCATCACCAGCGCTGGTGTCTTCTTGGAAATCAACTTCTAAGAATTCAGCACCCATTGATTGCACTTGTTCTTTAACTTCAGGACGAACGTCAAAAGCTCGAACGATAGCACCTAGGCTACCTGCGGCACCAATAGCAGCCAAACCAGCAACCCCAGCGCCCGCCACTAAGACTTTCGCCGGTGGCACTTTACCTGCTGCGGTAATTTGACCGGTAAAGAAACGTCCAAATTCATGAGCTGCTTCAACAACCGCGCGATAACCCGCAATGTTAGCCATTGAGCTCAAGGCATCTAGAGACTGAGCGCGAGAAATACGCGGCACTGAATCCATCGCCATCACATTGATGTTTTTGGTCGCAAGTTTATTTAATAAGTCTTCATTTTGAGCAGGCCAAATAAAGCTCACTAAACTTGCCCCTTCTTGGATCAGGTCAAACTCATCCACACCAGTATCATCATTAACACGTGGTGCGTTGACTTTTAAAATAAGCTCCGACTTCCAAACTTCTTCGGTATTCACTACCGAAGCTCCGGCAGCTTCAAAAGCGGCATCATCAAAACTCGCAAGAGCACCTGCTCCTGATTCCACTGCGACGGTAAAGCCCAGTTTCAAAAGCTGCTCAACCGTTTTCGGCGTGGCAGCAACTCGCGTTTCACCCGCAAGTATTTCTTTAGGTACACCAATCTGCATAGCTATTCCTTGAACATTGGCACAATAAATTTGTCGTTTACTTCTGATTTCTCATTCACTGTAAGTTATTCAGTTTTCACCGTTAACAAAATGAAAAAAGAAAACAAGATAGTAACCATAAGTTGCACGTAATAAAAAAACATTTTTATATGACATATAACTCTAAGTAAGGTGATTCTCACCCTTATGCAGTAAAAAAACAACACATTGAGAGTGAAAACAGGTCATACCTGATATGACTTAAACGCATTTGTGCTCAAACTTCATACATGTCATCAATAAATGGAAAAAATTCGTTTAAAAAACCGCCTAAATGCTTATTTTTAGCGAGTATGGGCTAGGTTAAAAAATTTTACCCGATGATTGATCAATGAACATTTGCGACTTTTTAACCATTAATTCACAGGCATCGGCTTTCGAAGATAAAACATCCGAACGAATAAAACGGTGCTCTTGTAACTCACCATCAACTTCTTTCGTGATCTTACCAGCGATGCGGTATTGCCCCCCTTCCGCAATAGGGTCTGGATAAATTAGAAAACCATTATATTCGATTGGTTCAATTTCTTGTTTTGCGGTGGGTTTACTACCACCAAAACCAAACAACTTAGACAAAAAACCCACGCTCTACCTCACCTTTTATTCAACTGACTGGTTATCAAACCAACTGATTAAACTCATTATCCAACTCAATGATTTAACTTATCAATGAGCAATAGGTTCAATTCTGCTCACAACGGCCACTATTTTGACCATGAAAATATGCCGCTTATTCATTAAAAAACAGCATCAAACTTCCCCCTTTTAGGGCGCTGCCATAGTTCATATTGATACCGATGCCTATATTATCAATATAATCACGGAAAATCGGTGGCGTCAGGAGCAATCCGACAGAAAACTCATAATAATTATCCGTCCCAAGCGATTGGACCGGATCGCCACTCAGGTCAATTCGTTTAAAACTCGCATAAGCAGAGGGAATATAGCCCCCCCAGTTGACCAGGTTATAGTTCGCTTTCAACCCATTGACCATATACCAACCTTTAGGATTACCAAATTCGTACTCACGACTCTGCTCCCAAATCTTGCCGTAAAAATAATTAATCGAACTGGTGTATTTCCAATATCCCCATTTACGATACAACTCATAATTAAGTTCTAAATTTGGCTCAGCAATGTAAGCACGGCTCGAGACATTATAAATATACCCATCCAATTGAGACTGCAGCTGCTGGCTTTCCGTACTGTTGTAAGAATGACTATTTTTAAAATACATCAAATGATTACCTAGCCCATATTTGATGTTCCAGGTATCGGTAATATTAAAAATCAAACGATATTGAAAAAACGCATCAAAGACTTCATTTTCATCATTATCAGCAGGTAAATCTGGGCGGTCTTCCAAACTCACATCATTCGAAAAGTGAACGTATCCACCCCGCACAGAAAACTCATGTTGAAAATACGGACTTGGGCTATCGAGCAACCAAGAATAAGGCAGAGTCAAAACGGATACTCGATTTCGCAAATCTAATGAGGTTTCATCGCCAAGATCCCCTTCTTCCAGAAAATGAAAAGAGCTCGGATTAAAGTCTTGAATCCCAAAACTGATTGCATCACTGTCCGTCAATACAATTGAAGTCGATATACTCTCTTGAGCGCGTGAAGTTCCCTTTTTCGCAGCATAAGAAGAAAAAGAAGCCAAAAAAACAAGCACACTAACGGCAACATTTGTCGTTATTGGATATGCCATCAGTAACCCTTAATGAACAAAATAATCAAACCAAGCCTTTATATAATCGGTAAGTAAATACCCTTAGTTTCACTTGGTATTTCAATAACGGTAAGTATGCTAATTTATAGACATAAAATAAAGAGGCTTCCATTATGTCACCTTGGTTTAAAGCAAAATTTAGCCATCATTTTCACACTTTATCTCCTTTACTTCATCAAAGTGTGCAGCCAACTCCTTTAGAACATCCGCAATGGGTGCATTGGAATGATCAATTGGCGCTTGAACTCAACCTGCCAGACCAACCAAACCAAGCGATGTTGCAAGCTTTTTCAGGTCATGAATGTCCAAATCCTTTTCGCCCTATTGCCATGAAATACGCTGGGCACCAGTTTGGTTATTACAACCCTGATCTAGGAGATGGCCGCGGACTGTTATTGGCAGAAATTCATGCAATACAAGGTGAGCGTTACGATATTCATATCAAAGGTGCAGGATTGACGCCCTTTTCCCGTCAAGGGGATGGACGCGCGGTGTTGCGATCCAGTATTCGCGAGTATCTCTGTTCTGAGGCATTATTTCATTTAGGTATTCCAACCACTCGTGCTTTGGGCTTAATCAACAGCGACACTCCGGTGTATCGAGAAAAAACCGAAACAGGGGCGATTTGTATACGCCTGGCACACAGTCACATTCGCTTTGGTCACTTTGAACATTGCTTTTACACGGGTCAACATGACTTATTAAAACAGTTACTCGATTATACGGTGCAGCATCATTTTCCCGATTGCCACACTCAAGAAAAACCTTACCTCGCGATGTTGCAGCAGGTGGTATTAACAACCGCACAATTAATCGCTAAATGGAATGCTTTTGGTTTTGCACATGGCGTGCTCAATACCGATAACATGTCTATCTTAGGCGAAACCTTTGATTTCGGTCCTTTTGGTTTTCTTGATAATTACCAGCCCAACTTCATTTGTAATCACTCGGATTACCAAGGTCGATACGCTTTCGCCAATCAACCCAATATTGGCTTATGGAATCTCACCGCCTTAGCGCATGCTCTTTCACCCTTCATAGAACGTGCCGACTTAGATCAAGCATTGGCGCTCTATGAACCTACATTAAACCAAGAATTTAGCCTGTTGATGCGCCAGAAAACCGGACTGCTCAGCCAGCAAGAGGAGGATCAGGCTTTATTTTCTGATTTATTCCGTCTTTTATCGGATAACCAAGTGGATTACACACGCTTTTTCCGCCAACTCTCTCAACTGGATAATCAAGGTACTCAACCTGTGATTGACTTGATCCTAGACAGAGATGCCGCTCAAGGTTGGCTAACACGCTATCAACACCGCTTACAACAGGAAACCCAAACCGATCAACAACGTTGTCAGGCGATGCGTCAACATAATCCGAAGTACATTTTGCGCAACCACCTTGCTCAAATTGCCATCGATAAAGCAGAAGCTGGCGATTATTCTGAAGTCGCTCGCTTATTCCAAGTGTTAAAAAAACCGTTTGATGAACAGCCAGAGTTTGATCATTACGCCAATTTGCCGCCTTCTTGGGCACATGAGCTTGAGATCAGTTGCTCTTCGTAACAAGCTTATCCATAATGCAGGCTGTGTTGCACCGTTGTGCAGAATTAATTGAGGTTTCCTTATGTCAGAACAAATAGAAACAAGCGTTACCGAAGAATCAATGGAAGCCGTTGATTTAAGCACTTACTCACCAGAACTTCGTCATTTAATTGAATTTGAACAAGTTCCAGAACAAGCCATACCAATGGTGACCTCAATTCACGACGTCTCTGAAGAAGCGGTTCGTGATGTATGGGATGATTTACCCGCCAGTGCACAGAATATTTTAGATAATTTCGAACAATTCCACGCCTTAATTTCAGTCGGCCAAACTTTTGCCGCGATTGATTTTATGCAAGAGTTTGAAACGTTAAAAATGCCTGCAGATATGGATGAAGAAGCACAACAAGAATACCGTGCAAGCCTGCTTGATAAAGTGTTGCAAAACTGCATTAAAGATATGATCAAACAGCTGAAGAAGGCGCGTCGTGACCCTATCTTAAAACGTGATTTTATGGAAATTTTTGCTGAGAAGTAAGACTCAAGCAATCACCTTATAACAATACCGCGTAAGGCTCCTGAGACCTACGCGGTATTTTTTATTCAATGAAACGATTATTCAAGAAGCGATATATCAATAACACTCATTAGATGGTCACATCATTAAGAACGTATCAGTGCGAGCGCATCAGTGCGAACACATAGTCATGAACGCATCGGCACATAGCCAGTTTGCTCACTGATTCGTTTACACCATGCTTGAATTGCTGGGTAATCAGCTAAATTAAAACCCCCTTCATCGGCCACATGGGTGTAGCCATATAACGCAATATCGGCAATGGTGAGTTTTTCGCCGACCAAATAATCATTTGTTTTGAGGGCATTTTCCATAATCGATAAAGCCTTAATGCCACCTGCTTGTAATGAATGATATTCTTCCACTCGCTGTGGTGGCATCCCTTGGTATTGTTGAATAAAACGTCTTACAGCAATAAAAGGTTCATGGCTGTATTGCTCAAAGAAAAGCCATTGATACACGCTTGCTTTCAGGAAGCGATCGTCGGGGATCAAGTTCGTCCCATCAGCAACATACCCTAAAATAGCATTCGATTCGGATAAAATACGGCCATCATCCAGGAGCACTGTCGGCACTTTCCCATTTGGATTTATCGCCAAAAACTCTGGCGTTTGAGTCTCTCCGTTTAAAATATCCACGTGTTGCCATTGATGTTCAATACCAAGCAATGCCAGTATTAACTTCACTTTATAACAATTTCCCGAGAGCGTATCTCCATATACTTTCAATGTCTTACTCCTTTAAATAAACGCGGTACTGGCTAAGTTAAAGTATCCGTGCTGTCAATAATGCTAATACCCCAACAGACACTAATTTTGTTGTGACCATTATCCACAAACAATCTTTAAAATCGGCATGAGCAACCGTCTTAAGTAAATAGAACCACGCTATCAAGCCAAGAACCCAGCCGACTGTTGGTATTAAAGAAATCAACGCCACCAGCAAAGTGACCACCAGTAACGAGGTAAAATCTATCGTTAAAAATGATAACCGTGATGCGATATACATACAACAAGCAGTCACTAGCCCATCAACTATAAAGGCTAAAGCTTCTAAACCCATGATCGATACTCTTAATGAACAGGCTACATTTTACTGTACCGGTAAAAAGAAAAAACGCCAGCACGGTATTATGCCGACTGGCGTTAAAGATAAAAATGTTGCTAAGCCTGTGACTCTTTAAAGCCAACAAACACGCTCATTTTATTTTGCTTTAGGACGAAATGGTTTTATCACGTTTTCGTCACATTCAAGGAATGGCCCTTCCATCAAATCAATGCAGTATGGAATCGCAGGGAAAACCGCATCTAAACATTCACGAATTGATTTTGGCTTACCGGGTAGGTTTACAATCAAACTGCTGCCTCGTAAGCCTGCCGTTTGACGAGATAAAATCGCAGTAGGAACAAACTTGAGTGATTCAGCACGCATTAACTCACCAAATCCTGGCATCATACGATCGCATACCGCCTCAGTGGCTTCTGGCGTTACATCACGCTTCGCTGGACCAGTTCCACCGGTTGTGACGACTAAACTACACCCATCTTCATCGACCATTTTTTTCAACATGGCTTCGATTTGATCTTGTTCATCTGGAATAATTTGGTAAACCGGTTGCCATTCAGAAGTCAGATACTCATTTAAGGTATCAATGATCGCTTGCCCAGAAAGATCGTCATACACCCCTTGGCTCGCGCGATCACTAACAGTCACAATCCCGATTTTAGCTTTACTCATTCCAACAAACCTCTTTTATCTAAAAATCAATTTCTAGGCGCTAAGATACCTGTTCACACATTAAATGAACATAGTTACCGCTGAATTTGATGAAAGCTATCATGGTAACTGCTGCCATTCTAAGTTTAAATTTTCTCGATGGGTAAATTGATAAAAATGACTTTCTAATACCGCTTGTACCTTTGCAAGTTTTTCAGCAGTCTCCCCTTCACAACGAAGTTGCAGATGATGAGTTGTCACCGTTAAATACCCCATTCCAGTTGGAAAATACACACGCGCTTCATTTTCATTCCAACTCACCTCCACCTTACGTTGAAAGTGTCTTGCCATTACCGTTTGATATTTTTCCGCTTTGGTTGTCTCAACCGTTGCCACCAGCTTCATAGTTCTTTTCTCTGTTATTATGATAAATAAAGAGGTAACGAAATCTCTCGTTACCTCTTGGTTTTCAATGTATTGAGCTTTCAACGTTAGTTATTGTTCGCCATCTTTTATGTTCGCGATAACCAATATTCACAATAACCGTGCTTTAAAATTGATAAGCCGCTGAAATTTTATAATTACGCCCAGGTTCATAGTCGGTTAAATCAATGCCTCGTGCATATCCAGTCCGAGACGCATGAGAAGCATATTCTTCATTAAAGAGGTTATCGATCCCCACCGTAATGGTTAACCCATCAATATAGTTAGGAACCCATTGCGCATAGATATTATGAACATCGTAACCATCTTTAATTGGTTCGCCGTCTAACACGTTGTCTTCATCCAGTACCCATTGTGAAGTCCACCCAAACAAGGTATCGATATCCACCGCAAGGTAATCTAAATTAAGCGCAATGCTGTCGCCCATGTCAGAACTGCGTCCATTAAATAGGATTGGGGTGTCATTGGTTTTGTTTTTATTATCAGACTTCGAGTAGGATAATTTTGAATTGAACATGTCATAACCATAATTGACACTCGCTTCAAAACCTGTGATTTCAGCATCACCATCATTGGTAATTAAATAGCCTCCCGTCGATGCTTGATATTCTTGCACCAAGTAATCATCTAATTGAGTTTTAAAGACCGTAAAGTTAGATCCAACAAAATGTTTACCGGCTTGATAATGGAACTTAAAGCCACCTTGCGTGTTGATTCCGGTTTGCGGCTTAACATTGTCATCTAAGGTCGTAACATCTTGGTATTTTACAAAGGTTTCAAGTAATTCAGGCGCTTCATATAAGCTTCGAGAAGAGGCAAATAAGGTCCAGTGTTCTGTCACTGCCCATTCCGCGCCTAATCCCCAGCCCAGTTTATCGAATGAATCATCCCCGGTGAGCGCATCTCGTTGGCTATAGTCATAACGTAACCCAGCCGTTACCGAAAAGCTTGGCACTAAATACAGCTTTTCTTCGATATAGACCGCCGAAGTGGTCATCTTTTCGCTCATGCTATAGCTGCTGCCATATTCACTTTCACTTTTTTGTTGATTGTATTCGCCGCCATAAGTCAATTGGCTTTGCATACCCAACAAGACAAAGTCCAATTGTGCTTTCACATTGGCACCGGTATTGGTGTTGGTTGCGGTATTATCCGTTAACCGGTCTGAAGGCCAACTCACTGCAATATTGGATTCATCACGATTAATTTCCGTTTGGTTATAATACAAGGTGGAATCTAGCTTGAAACCATGACCATTATTGGTTTGATAACCTAATGTATAGGTATTACGCGTGTATTTGGTTGGCAATAAGGTTTGGTCTGATAGTCCTTGGTTAGCCGAGCCGGACATATCTGGACGCGGGCTATAATCGCCTTTATCTCGGTAATAATCGTAACTCAACTCTAATCGGTTGGTATCGTTAATATCCCAACCAATTTTAGCTAACATATTGCCAATGGTGCCGTCTGAACCAATGGTCTCGACACCATTACCATCTTCAAAGTTGTCGCGATCGATACCATAGACATAGACCATCCCATCAAGGTGATCACTCAGCAATCCATAAACGGTTAAAGACCCTTGTGAATAAGCATTGCTTCCATATCCGCCAAAGATCCTGGCGCCGTATTGCTCTCCTGGACGCAATAAGTCTTTGGCATCTTTGGTTTCAAAATACACTGAGCCGCCTAAACCACCAGAAGTGACCGAGTTAGCACCAACTTGGATATCGGCCGACTTAATGATGTCAGGGTTAATGGTGAGATTACCGATATGGTGGAACATATTGGCGTGCTGCGATGCACCATCTAACCGAATATCCAAATCGGACTCATTTAAGCCACGAATGTTGATACGTTGGTTCACTGAGTGTGTCCCGCCGACATCGACTCCTGGTATATCACGTAATAAATCAGAAAGATGATCCGCTTGTTTTAGCGAAAGATCATCCGAGGCTAACTGCTGACTACTACTTGATACTTTTGCACCCCATACCGTGACTTCTTCAAAATGGGTTTGAGACTCTGAATCAACTTCTTTCATCTCTGCGGCTTGAGCGCCGTAAATGATACTGAATCCAAGGGAGGTGATGCCTAAACTCAATGTTGTTGCCTTGAGTTTGAATTTGGTTTCCATGTTTAAAATTCCTTCATAGAGAAAACAATCAAATGATAATCATTCGCAAGGATGATATAATGAATGCCGCTGAATGAAAGAAAATACACTTATGCGAAATCGCATTTGATTTATGAGGAAGACAGATTATGAAGGATTCATACCATGGCTGAGCATAGAACCCGCCCTCGTCCACAATTAGCGCAGCCAAGCCATGTGGTTTTTACTCAATTAGTCACCAAACACGGCCAAGATGCCGTTATCTGCGAACGTCACTCGCGCCCTTTAGTGACCGGAAAGTTTTTATCCTATCGCTCACCTACTGGCTTTGTTCTGCATGGTGGAAAAACTGATGAATGTATTGAAATGAATACCATGTCAAACGCGCCGGCGGGGGTAATTTTCACTTTACTTTTAGACGGAAAATTAGAGTTTGGCTATGATGATCAAGCATTTACGCTTTCAGCTCAACCTCATTTCAACCCAACAGGCATTGGCTTAGTCGTGAATTTAAAGCAAGAATCAACTTTTCATCGTCATATTAGTAAACACAACCACATCGAAAAGTTAAACATTATTATTGACCCTAAATGGTTTAAGCAACGGGCTTATAAACCACAAGAGCATTGTGATGACGATTCCCGATTAAACCAGTTTTTAAACCAACATTTAGCGCACCAATCTTTTACCTTAAACCACGATATCCTCTATGCCGCTCAACAATTAATTTCAACACCGCCGCCGGAGGATTTCTTAGGTGCTCAACTATTCGACTTACAAGCGCAAACCTTGATTCATCAGCTGTTTGAAATATTACTCCCTCAACTAAGTACACCAACAAACGGCAACAACCAATACCCTGTTGCCCATCATTTTCAAGATGAAATGAAAACGATATTGCAATACATCAATCGCAACCTTAATGACGAGCTTTCATTAGAGCAGATTGCCAAACATTGCGCCTTAAGCGTCAGTAGCCTGCAAACGAAATTTAAGCAACAACTGGGGATGACGGTATTAAACTATGTGCGCCAAAAGCGTCTAGAATTTGCAAAGAAACAACTTCAATTCACCGATTGTACGGTGACTCAAGCCGCTTACGATGCTCAATATCACCACCCCGCCAATTTTACTATCGCCTTTAAAAAAGCCTTTGGAATGACGCCAAATCAATGGTTAGAAAAAGCACGGAATGGAGAACAAGGTAAGCAATTATAAAGATGGATTTTACGTCAAAACCCTGCTATTAATACGGGCAAATTACACCTATTAAGGGATAAAACGATGACCACATTACTACAAGTACATTTTGCGTTTGAAGGCCCGTTCGGCAAAGAAATGACCGAAGCACTACAAGGCTTAGCCGAGTCGATTAACCAAGAACCTGGTTTTATCAGCAAAATCTGGACTGAAAGCCAAGAGCAAAAAGAAGCTGGTGGTATCTACCTATTTGAAGACAAAGCTTCTGCCGCAGCCTATCTAGAGATGCACGCCGCGCGCTTAAAGCAATTTGGGGTAGAAGAAGTACATGCCAAGTTCTTTGATGTGAATCAGCCATTGTCTAAAATCAATCACGGCGTATAAGCCACTGATTAAAAAGTCAAACGTCATTCACTCCGCCGCCTCTCCAGCGGAGTGACTTTTTACCAATGACCCCCATCTAGGCTTTATTTGTCATGACTCTCACCTGAGGTTAATTGGCTATCCATACCGTTTGATAGGGTTTCAATTCTATTGAGGCAATCGCATCGGTAATCTCTTGTCCGCTTAACAAATCTTTCCAATGATCTGTTTGAATTAAGTTCATATCGCCTAACTTTAGCGTTTGTGGTTCAAGACTGATATTGCTCACACAAAAAATGCTTTGCCTTCTATCGATGCTTTGACGCCAAAAACCAAACAACTGATCATTCAAATGCAACGTAAATTGCACTGCATTGGGATGAAAAGCGGGTTGTTGGGTGCGAATTTGCAACAGCTGAGTCATGCGCTCTAATACTTGATGATGTTGTGAATGCTCCTGTGATAACGCATTTTGTAACTCCGCATAATCCCAACGGTGGCGATTGATGGAACGATTATGATTGGTATTTTCGACCTTATCATAATCATTACGTGTGCCAAGCAAGCTGTGAATATAAAGACCGGGGATCCCTTCCATGGCAAACATGATCGCATGCGCACAAATAAAACGGTCTATGCCATATTTATCTGGGCCTTGAGCGGTTCCTTGTAAGGCATCAAATAAAGCAATGTTGATTTCATAAGGTTTTCGCTCACCCTGCTCAGTCGTACGCCAAGAGACTAAGCCGCCAAAAGATTGCATGGTAGTGACTAAATGATGGATCTCGCTCTCTTGTAGCAGCCCTTCTGCTGGGCGCAGCCCAATCCCATCGTGTGAGGCAATAAAATTAAAGTATGTGGTGCCTTGTTGGGCGGGCGGCATGCCCATCATCCAGCGTTTAAGCGCATCTCCCTTACCTGAAATTAAGGCATTAACCAATAATGGTGGCAGAGAAAAATTGTAGATAGCGTGCGCTTCATTGGCATTACCAAAATAAGTGAGGTTTTCGTGGTTGGGAATATTGGTTTCGGTAATGATGATCGCTTGTGGACAGGCTTGTTCAATCAAACTTCTTAACAACCGAATTACTTCATGAGTTTGTTCTAAGTTAATGCAATTAGTACCCACTTCTTTCCATAAAAATGCAACGGCATCCAAGCGGAAGGTTCGGATCCCATGGTCTATATATTGACGAATAATCTCGACAAACGCTTTTAACACTTCAGGATTGCGAAAATCAAAATCGACTTGATCGTGGCTAAAGGTACACCAAACATATTGAGTACCGTCTTGCGTTTCGACTTCTTTCAGTAGCTCGGACGTTCGAGGGCGAGTAACGGCTGAGGTGTCCACATCAGGGGCTACGGTATAAAAATAATCATGCCCCACACCGTCGCATTTGATAAAGTTTTGAAACCATGCGCTACGAGCCGAACAATGATTGATCACTAAATCCGACATCAGATTCCATTCTGAGGCAATCGCTTCAATATCTTGCCAACTGCCTAGCCCTTCGTTGACACTAGAATAATCTATCACCGAAAAACCATCATCTGAACTGTACGGAAAAAACGGTAAAATATGCACACCATTGATGTGAGGATGGGCGTATTGATGCAAAAAAGCGCGTAATGTGTGTAACGAAGATTCCCCTTCTTGATACACACTATCTCCATAAGTGATTAAAATAGTGTCTTTTTCACTCCAAAGTGCTTGCGAAACCGTCATAGGGATCGAGGTATCAAGCTGAGGCGATAAGCGCATTGTCGAGAGTAACTCGTAGGCTAACGTGGGTAGCGTAACCTCAAGTTCAATGCCTTTATAAATCACCTCAAGATGATGAATCATTTTATCGATTAATAAATGCGATGGTGTCATTACTCACCCCCAAATTCTTGATAATCCAACTCCACCGCTTCTTTAAGTCGCTGCATCACATCAGGCATCGCACTGACTACCCGATTCCAACTGGGTATAAATGGCGTTTCCATTGGGTTATCTAAGAAGCTTTGGCCTGCTCGCATAATATTTTGCGCAAACATTTCAACGGCTTTTTCTTCCATATGAACGTCTAATGACAAACCGTTCATTAATGCATCATTATGATAAGCTTCAACAAAATCGAGTGCGATTCGATAATAGGTTGCTTTTAAAGAGCGAAAGCGTTCGTTATTAAAGGTTTCACCTTGTGTGGCTAATTTTCTTAATAATGACTTGGTGATATCAATCGACATTTTTGATAAACCGCCATCAGTCGAATGTAGTGACAAGTCTTGATGCTTGTGATCATAGGTTTTCGCAATATCGACCTGACACAATCGATTACTGGCGTAGTTTCGGTGCATTTCAGACAAGACGCCAATCTCTAACCCCCAATCACTGGGAATACGAATATCATTTAATACATCTCGTCGAAAAGAAAACTCTCCGGCTAAAGAATATTTAAAACTGTCCATGTAATCTAAATACACACTTGGTCCGGTTACGCGCTTCAAGGCTTTTAATAGCGGCGTCACGAGCAGACGAGCAACACGGCCATTCATTTTGCCATTAGCCACACGAGCGTAATACCCCTTACAAAACTCATAATTAAAGCGAGGATTCGCCACGGGATAAAGTAAGCGAGCCAGTAAATCCCGCTCATAAGTGACGATGTCACAGTCATGCAATGCGACAGATTCAGCTTTGCCCGTCGCCAAGACATACCCCATGCAATACCAAACATTACGTCCTTTACCTAACTCTTTTGGTGCTAACCCAAGCGCCGCGAGTTCTTTATCTAATGCTTGCAATCGTGGCCCATCATTCCACAAAATACGGTGATGCTGAGGTAAGCTTTTAAAAAAAGACAAGGCGTGTTGATATTGGGCTTGATCTGCCCGATCAAGGCCGATCACAATTTGTGAAAGATAAGGCACTTGAGTTAACTGTTGCACAATATTCGGTAAGGCTTCGCCTTCGAGTTCAGAATATAAAGACGGTAGGATCAACCCCATGGAACGTTGATTAGAGAAAGACACTAACTCCGCTTCCAGTGCTTCAATGGGTCTTTCTGATAAATTATGTAATGTCGTGACTATGCCATTTTGATAAAAATCCGCCATGATGCCTCCTGCATGTCAAGCTTAATGGTAATATTTCAGATGATTAGGTTACATGCCCTGCCAATAGTTGCTGAATACACTCCACCCAACCACTTGGCCCATATTGATGACTACTCAGTACCCTTTCTTGACGCTTTAAGTCTGGTAATGGATGGTGTTTAGAACGGATGCGCACTGCATAATCCGCGCTTTCTAACATGCTAATATCGTTATCACTGTCACCTAATGCGATGCTATACCAGTCTTTATGTGGTTGAATTTGTTGATACATCATTATTAGCCACTGCATGGCGGTTGCTTTTTGAGCGCCGCCACCCACATGCAAAAATCGCCCGCCTTTTAATACGCTTGCTCCATGGTTTTGTATAAACTCAATAAACGCTTGTTGTTGCACCTCACTGCCTAACCATTGAATTGGTTCACCATATTGACGCTGCTGCGCTTGTTGCGCTTCATCAAAGCTGAGCCCGGTCAAAGCAATCAATTGCTCAAGCAACATTTCACCCATCGGAATAAATATCGGGCCAAATTCTGCTTTTGCTTGTTCGATATAAAATAGCCAGTGCGCCCGCGGGAGAGTAAATGACTTTACCCAATAATCACCATCGGGCTGAGTTTGCGGTGGTGCTTGTTGAAATAAGGCTTTGGGTAGATACACCGCCGCCCCATTCTCCACAATAAAAGGGGTAGTTAATCCTAATTTAGGCATTAAATGATGAAGCTCAGCAGCGGTTTTACTGGTCGTGGGGATCACACTAACCCCTGCTTTATTGAGCTTTTGTAACCAAGGTTTAACCGCATCAATACTGTAATCATCATGATCCAATAAAGTGCCATCAAGATCGGTAAAAATAAGTGGCTGCCTAGGTAATTTATGCATAAAACGACTCAATGCACTGTGATGGGTGCTTGGCATTACTTGCATCAACTTGGTGCAAAATAATGGGCATACCATAAGGACTTGCACTGTAAAAGGTAATGTCGTTCACCTTTATGTCATTGGATGAGGGAAAAAATAATGCTAACCACATAACAATCACTCCTTTATTTTTCATTCACCTCAAAAGTAATTCAAGAAGCATGCCAGTGACGGGAAATAACGGATTAAAGCTGAAGCGGCCCTTTCATACTTTCCCCTATTTTTGGTAATCATCTCTATCAATCAAATAAACATGATGACCGATAAGATAAGCCCTATTACTTACGTGAAGCCATTTCTTGATTGGTCATCTTCACCCCTTTTATTTGTGCATAAACAGGCAACCCTACACACAAATTAAGCTCATCACGCGCCCAAGCAGTAACAGTAGCCCATAGCGTTAAGGGAGCATCAGAGTCTCCGATAGACAAACGTATCGCCACTGGTTGTGTATCATCCTTGGTGGTTTTTATCTCTGCGACAATTGCTGGAATAATATTGCGTATTGAGCTATCCGTAGCCTGAGTTAAAGTAAGCGACACATCATTTGCATGGATTCGCACTCGAACCCGCTCATTAAGTTGCGCTTCCACATTACTCATCCACACTCCTGTGTTAGGCGCTATCTCGACATAAGTTAATGCATATTGAGGATGATGCTTTTTCACTTGCCCTTTAAATAAACTGGTTAATTGATGTTGTTGTTGCCAAGGTTGGAATGCCTCAGAGCACCAAACCTGTTCAATATCACCCGACTCAATGACCTGTCCCTCTTGCATAAGCAACATATGATCAGCTAAATGCAAAATTTCATCCAAACTGTGGGTAACGTACAAGATAGGAATGTGGATTTGTTGGGCTAAATTTTCTAAAAATGGCATCACTTCTTGTTTTCTCGGCAAGTCGAGCGAGGCTAAAGGTTCATCCATTAATAAAATTTTCGGCTCAGATAATAGTGCACGGGCAATCGCACACCGCTGCTTCTCCCCACCGGATAAATCCGCAGGATAACGTTCAAGTAAATGCTCAATCCCCAATAATTCAATCACTTGTTTAAAGTGACAAGGTAACCCTTTTCCAGAATAACCATACAATAAGTTGCCTTTCACTCGATAATGAGGAAACAAACGCGCCTCTTGAAATACATAACCAATATGGCGCTTTTCAATCGCAAGATTCAGCTTGTTTGCCGAATCAAATAACACCGTATCATTAATGGCAATAACCCCAGAATCAGGACGCTGTAAGCCACTGATGGCATTGATAATGCTAGTTTTTCCAGCGCCGGAACGACCAAAAATCGCCGTAATTCCCGTATCTGGAATTTGCGTATCAATATCGAGACAAAAAGAAGGGAACTGGTGCTTGAAGTGTAATTCAATCATTGATTCGCTCCGTTGTGTGTAGTCACCCCTAATCGTTTTTGGGTTTTCTGAGTCAACCATTCAGAACACAGCAATGACAGTAATGCAATGACAATCGAGATCACACATAGCCGGCCAGCTTGAAACTCTGCCCCCGGTGTTTGAATAAAATTATACATCGCCAAAGGCAAAGTTTGGGTTTGATTGGGAATATTAGCCACAAAGCTAATTGTTGCGCCAAATTCGCCCAAGCTACGCGCAAAAGACAACATGGCGCCAGTGATCACGCCCGGTAAAACCAAAGGCAACGTAATGGTCATGAACACTTTAAAAGGTGAGGCCCCAAGCGTACGCGCAGCCTGCTCTAACTTAGGATCGACATTCATCAAACTGAGACGAATCGAGCGTACCATCAAAGGTAACGCCACCACGGCCGAAGCTAAAGCCGCCCCTTTCCAATTAAAGCTAAAGACTAAGCCAAAGGTATGATATAACCATTCGCCCACCACGCCTTTGCGTCCCATGGTGAGCAGCAATAAATAACCTATCACCACCGGCGGTAACACTAAAGGTAAGTGAATCACACTATCTAAGACCTTCTTGCCCCAAAAGTCTTTCTTTACCAACAGCCACGACAAAAATATCCCTATCGGCAATAGCCATAAGACGGCAGTAGAGGACACTTTGAGGCTCAGCAACAACGCACTGATTTCATAGTCAGATAATATCACTCATTCTCCTTTTCTCTTTCATCACTCCCCCTTGGTAATACAGGCAATTATTGAGCAATTAACGGCGTAAAACCGTATTTGATAAAGGTTTCACTCGCTTGCTTACCTTTTAAAAACTGAAAGAAAGCTTGGCTGGTTTGTTTATCATTTAACGCCACCGCAGGATAAATGATCGGCGAATGTGTACTGTCAGGGAAGGTTTGAATGATCGCCACTTTATGACTCATTAAAGCATCAGTTTTATAGACAATCCCAAATGGGGCCTCACCACGTTCCACAAGCGATAAAGTTAAACGCACATTGCTACTCGGTGCCGTTTTATCGGCGATGGCATCCCATAAGGCAAGGTTTTTTAAACTTTCTTGAGCATACATTCCCGCTGGCACACTTTGAGGCTCACCGATCGCTAAACGATGTTCTCCTAATAAGGTAGGCAGCTCCTTAAATGTTCCGGCATTCACTTGGGCATTTTTATGCTCTTTTGAGCCAATCAACACTAAGCTATTCCCCACTAAATCAGCGACTTTATCTGAAGTCGTCATTCCTTGATTAACTAAATAGGTCATCCACTTAGGGTTAGCAGAAATGAAAATATCCGCAGGTGCGCCCTGTTCTATCTGACGCGCTAAGGTTGATGAACCAGCGTAAACGGGCACGATAGTGTCACCGGTCACCGAGTGATATTTATCCCCCAGCTCTTTCATCACATCGGTCATGGAGGAGGCTGCATACACATTGATATTTGCAGCAAAAGCTTGAATAGATGAGCATAAAGCCGTGAGGCCTAGAGAGCATAATAAGAGTTTTTTCATGGCATCCTCAATCAAAAAATTAAAACGCTATATACTTATGTGCATAACGATTTGAACGATAATACCCCATCTGAGGCTTCATTCAAAGATCAAATACAGGTCACGAGTATCTGGTTTGGATCGAAAGTAGCGTAATAATGCTGATCTAATTGTAAGACTAAACCTTGTAATGCAGGATGACTTACCGACGCATACAACAACTGGCCTTGGCCTATATCGAGAAAAACTTCACTGCTTTCTTCACCTTGCGTTAAATGAACCAATTGTCCAGCAAGTTGATTTTTTTCGCCACGTTCTTTGGGAGTAACCGGCTCTGTCGAAATGGTCACGGAGGGCGCTTTAAAGAGCAACAGCACTTCTTTTTCTGGAGTGAGCTGTAACTGCTCCGTGCTCACACGAGTAATAATCGCCGCAATTTCACTGCCACTTTCTAGCTTAACGATGATCTTATCTTTCACATCACGCGGCTCAATCGCCACCACTTGACCTTTTAATTGGTTACGGGCGCTGGTTTTCAATGTGAAATGACTCATAACATCCAACAAACTTTCAGTGGTGACGGAGGTATCCATAAGTGCTTGCATTACCATAGTTTGCATTTGATGCATGAGACGATAGACCTTAATTAAGCGCCCCCCAAATTCTGTCAGTGCCGCGCCGCCGCCACCTTTACCACCCGTTTCACTCACGACGACAGGTTGGGGTGATACTTGGTTCATATCATTGATAGCATTCCATGCCGCCCGGTAACTCAACCCAGCTAATTTTGCGCCTTGAGAAATAGAACCGCAGACCCCAATCTGTTCAAGCAACGCCATCCTCTTAGGATTCGCGAACAGTTTTTGATTGGTGTTTAATGTTAATAATGCTTCTAATTCCATTGAAAAACCTTAACGAAAGCATGAATAAAATAGCTTGTTCTACTCGATTATAAGTTAGGCCATAATACACTCAGATTTAACTCTTGTTCGATGACATCGGCTAAACGATCTAATGATTTAAGCTGCTGTTTATCGCGACTTTCCATCAGCGATAACGTATTCACCCCCGCCCATTTCATAATATGAGCCAAAGCGTATGGATCATCAAAAATACCATGACAATAGCTGCCAAAGATGTGTCCATCCTCGGAAAGTGCCCCTTCTGGCTGAACCTGTTGAGCCTGGTCGATTAACTCAATCGGTTGTTGCTCCGATACATGTGTAATGCCCGCATGAATTTCATAACCTTTCAACGTAGCCGTATGTCCCGTGATTAAACTTATCTTGCCAGCCACTTGAGTCAACGCTTTATTTGGCGCTAAGGTCGTCTCAAGTGCTAAATAACCTAAGCCACGAGTCTCACCCGCTTCACCTTCTAGCCCCAATGGGTCTGAAAGGGTTTGTCCGAGCATTTGATAACCACCACAAATCCCCATTAATTTACCGCCATAACGCAAATGACGTTGGATCTGTTGCTCCCAGCCTTGTTCACGTAAAAACTGCAAATCAGCAGCTACCGATTTACTACCAGGTAAAATAATCAAATCGGCCCCTAACAAAGATTGCCCTTGATAGCGAAACTGAAAATTAATCTCCGGATGGGCACGTAAGCTATCAAAATCGGTGTGGTTACTCATGCGTGGTACCACTGGCACGTAGACGGTCAATTTAACTTCATCTCGTGTGGTTTGTTGCGTCTCTACCGCATCTTCCGCATCTAACTGTAAACCATGCAAATAGGGTAATACCCCAAGCACTGGCTTCCCGGTTTTTTGCTCTAACCATGTGAGTCCCGGTTTCAATAGCTCAATATCACCACGAAAACGATTGATCACAAACCCCAACACTCGATCTTGCTCTGAGGGTGACAGTAATGCCAACGTGCCATATAAATGGGCAAATACGCCACCACGGTCAATATCGGCCACAATTATCACCGGCACATCCGCCGCCTCCGCAAAGCCCATATTGGCAATGTCATTGGCACGTAAATTAATTTCCGCAGGGCTGCCCGCGCCTTCAATAATAATGGTTTGGTATTGAGCACGTAATTGAGCAAAAGAATCCATCACATACGGCATGGTGTATTGTTTATAGCTCGCATTCCCTAAACTGGCTGATTGCGGCAAGGCTTGACCTTGTACGATCACTTGCGCTTTCATATCCGTGTTGGGCTTGAGCAAGATAGGGTTCATGTGAACACTCGGTTCAATCCCACATGCAAAGGCTTGTAACGCTTGAGCACGGCCGATTTCGCCGCCTTCTTTTGTGACGGCGCTATTTAACGCCATATTTTGTGATTTAAAGGGCGCAACACGTCGTCCTTTACGTTGCAGCACACGGCACAGCCCCGCAACCAAGACACTTTTACCCGCATCCGATGTTGTGCCCTGCACCATTAAGGCTTCATTCGGTGTTAACATACCGTTGATTTCCTACCAAAAACACTCAAAGTTGCCCCTTTCAATCTTATGTTTCTCATCTCGTCACGTCATACGATAAGTAAACAAGTAAAGAGGCCAATAGACAGCTTATTTTATAAACAGTTTTTTTATAAAACAGATAATAAAAAGCCTCCCACACAGGAGGCTTTACAGAACCCAAAATGCCCGTTATTTAGGTTGATCTAACTTGGATTTTGGTTGTACAAATTCACGGCTGACATCGACAATCGCGACATCACGGAAGAAACTACGGCCAAGCAATAGTCCATAATCCATGTGAGTACGGTCGGCTAAAGTAAATGGGGTTTTCACTTTTAAATCACCCACTTTAATCCAACCTTCAATCACATAACGTTCAAATGTCTGATCAGAGCCTGATTGACGAATAAACTTAATCGAAACAACCGGTAATTCAATTTCTTTAGATTCGTGGCCATCGTGCGCTAATTTGAATTTCACCCATTTCTTGCCATCTCGTTCAAAAGCCACAATATCGATAGCACTCACTGACGATGTTGTCGCACCAGTATCAACACGCGCTACCACGTTGACATCCAAACCTTCAATATGAACCCACTCTTTTTGCCCTAAAATCAGTTTACCATCGGCACTCTTCTCACCTGTCGTCACCGTTTCAGGCTTAGCCGGTTTAGCTGGCTTGACCGGTTTTACGGTTGGGATCGGCTTAGGCTTAACATTTGGTTGCTTTTCTGTTGCAGCAACATTGCCATCTGCTTTCGTTTCCGGCAGAGTGGGTTTCGCGTCTTTTTCAACTGCAACCGGAGTGGTTGTATCGGTTTTATTTGTAGCAGTCGAATCCGTTTGCTCCGGCGTAGTAGAACAACCAACGATCACCATCGACATTAAAGCGGGAAAGAAAAAACCCCATTTTTTCATGTTAATAACCTTTTATTTGTCTCTATTTAAGATTAGTACGCGTAGAGAGAGTGTTTATTGCATTCGCAACATATTGTATGTCTTTTTCTTGAAGACCTGCAATGTTAATACGGCCATCACCAACACCATAAATGCCATATTCTTCACGTAATTGCGTCATTTCATCGCTAGAAAATCCTAACACAGAGAACATGCCTTTGTGTGATTTAATAAACTCAAATTGTTCATTATTATAGCGACTGACCAATTCTTGACATAAGGCTTGCCTTAAACCAACTAAACGTTGTTGCATCTCCACCAATTCTTGCTGCCACACTTGGGTTAATGCGGAAGATTGTAATACGGTTTTGACTAAATCTGCTCCATGATCGGGCGGCATCGTATACGTTGCTCGAGCCAAGGTCAGTAACTTACCTTTGGCATTATTGGCTTCTTGTATATTTTTGCCAATAACAATCGCCGCTCCGGTACGTTCTCGATATAAACCAAAGTTTTTCGAGCAAGAAGTGGTGATCAGCATTTCTTCTACATGATTAGCCATGTGCTGCAGCCCTAAAGCATCTTGTGCTAACCCATCACCAAAACCTTGATAGGCGATATCAACAAAAGGAATAAAGCCATTTTTCTGAGCCAGCTCTGTGATTGCACGCCAATCGTCAAAACTGATATCAGCCCCAGTCGGGTTATGGCAGCAACCATGTAATAACACCACATCTTTAGGCCCGGCTTGCGCCAGATCTTGCAACATTTTATCCGAATCAACTTGGCGAGTTTCAGGATTAAAATAATGATAGTACTTAACTTTCAGCCCTGCTGCTTCCATCACCGGACGATGGTTAACATAACTTGGATTACTGATCCAAACCGTGGTCTCCGGCTCAGCAATTTTCAATAAATCCCCAAGCATTCTTAGCGCTCCACTCGCCCCCGGCGTTTGAATAGCCGAGACACGAGAATAAGCCGCAGTGCCTTTCAGCAATAAATCCACCATACATTGGTTGAATTCTTCACATCCCGCCAATCCGACATAAGCTTTAGTGGTTTGTTGTTCGGCTTGCTGTTGTTGAGCTTGTTTAATCGCGGCCATGATTGGCGTTTGGCCTTGGCTATTTTTATATACCCCTATACCGAGATCGACTTTTTCAGCACGAGGATCATTACGATAAGCCACGGATAATGACAAAATGGGATCTTGTTGAGGCGCAGAAAGATGAGAAAGCATGAATACACAACCCTGTGATAATGAACGTTCTATCAAGGCATAACATTGAATGAATACCTCCACGAGAACATTGATAAATAAAAACTCAAATTATCATTAACCGAAACTAAGCTCCATAAAAAAATCGATGAGATCTCACGAACTCATCGATTTCAATAATAGTGTATTGTGCGTTGGCTTATTTATCCGTCAAATAATGAACAACTTGATTGCTGCTGCCACGCCATTGCAAACTTGGATCGGCTAAGGCTTGTTCAAATTTACCATCGACTAACACATCAATATATTGCACCACTTGTTGTTGCGCCGGTGACAACTCACTCAATGTGTACCCCGTCCACATCCAAATATCTTTGCTTGGACATTCCGTACGAACCCGCTGAACCAGCTTCAATACCGCTGGTACATTACTCGGATGCAGCGGATCGCCACCCGATAACGATAAGCCGCGACGAAATATTCTACTATCTTGCAGATCTCGAATAATGGCATCTTCATACTCCTGAGTAAATTCTACCCCAGAGCGTAAAGACCAAGTACTTTTGTTATAGCAACCTTTACATTGATGAATGCAACCAGACACAAACAAAGTACAACGAGTACCTGGGCCATTAATCACATCAACAGCATAATATTGAGAAATATTCATCGAGACGGATTCACCAACTTTATAAATGCTTAACGCGACGTTTTACTTCTTCTTGCTTACCATCATTAAATGGGCGCGCATCAGGGCTCCCTAAGTAACCACATACACGACGAGTCACGGACACTTTGCTTGAGTCATGATTACCGCACTTAGGACACGTAAAACCTTTACTGGTGCATTCAAACTCTCCAGTATAACCACATTCATAGCATTCATCGATCGGCGTATTGGTTCCGTAATATGGCACACGGTGATAGCTATAATCCCAAACGTTTTCAAGGGCTTCAATGTTATGTTGCATGTTTGGAAATTCACCATAACAAATGAAACCACCACTTGAGATTTCTGGATACGGCATTTCAAAGTCAATCTTATCGTATGGCGTGACTTTCTTTTGTACGTCAAGGTGGAAACTGTTGGTGTAGTACCCTTTATCCGTTACATTTTCAATCACACCAAATTGTTTCGCATCTAAACGACAAAAACGACTGCATAAGTTTTCACTTGGCGTGCCGTATAAGCTAAAGGCATAGCCAGTTTCCGCCGTCCAAGCTTCAACATGTTGCTTCATAAAATCAATGATCTTAATCGCTTTGAAGCGCAAGGTTTCATCATCATAAACGTGCTGTTCCGTGCCAAATAAAGCACACACGGTTTCGTGGATCCCAATATAACCAAGAGAAATCGATGCACGGCCATTTTTAAAGATTTCAGCCACATTATCGTCAGCATTTAAGCGTACGCCACATGCCCCTTCCATATACAAGATAGGAGCGACTCGAGCCTTAACGTTTTCTAAACGATTAATACGCGTATCTAAAGCACGACGAGCTAACTGCAGTTTTTGCTTCAAAATCTCATAGAAACGGGCTTCGTCACCTTGCGCTTCAATTGCCACGCGCGGTAAGTTCAAACTCACCACACCTAGGTTATTTCGGCCATCATGGATCAATTTACCATCTTCTTCATAAGTATTGAGGAAGCTTCGACAACCCATTGGTGTTTTGAACGACCCAGTCACATCCACCACTTTGTCGTAGTTAAGAATATCTGGGTACATACGTTTAGAGGCGCACTCTAAAGCCAATTGCTTGATGTCATAGTGAGGATCACTTGGTTTATGGTTCAAGCCATCACGGATCGCAAACACTAATTTGGGGAAAACTGCGGTCTTACGGTTTTTACCTAAACCGGCAATACGGTTACGTAAAATAGATTCTTGGATCAGTTTACAGGCCCAAGTGTCTCCCAAACCGAAACCAAAGGTCACAAATGGAGTTTGGCCGTTCGCCGTATGCAACGTATTCACTTCATACTCGAGTGATTGGAACGCGTCATAACACTCTTTTTCCGTTTGTTTACGGGCAAATTCTTGTGGGTTTGAAATATCCCACTCTTGCGCTAATTTCAGTTGCTTTTGATGACTCGCTAACACGTAAGGTTCGAGAATTTCATCAATACGGTTAATGGTAGTACCGCCATAGATGTGGCTAGCCACTTGCGCAATAATTTGTGCCGTCACTGCTGTGGCCGTTGAAATTGATTTTGGAGTATCAATCTCAGCATTACCCATTTTAAAGCCACGAGTTAACATCCCTTCAAGGTCGATTAACATGCAGTTGAACATAGGGAAAAATGGGGCGTAATCTAGATCGTGATAATGAATATCACCCGACTCATGTGCATGTACGATATCACGCGGCAAAATGTGTTGTTTTGCATAGTGTTTAGCTACGATACCCGCTAACAAGTCACGCTGAGTTGGGATCACTTTACCGTCTTTATTGGCATTCTCATTCAATAAATCGGTATTGTTTTGTTCAATTAAACCTTCAATTTCTCTGGTCAATGCGCTGGATTTTTCACGCGCAACATCACGGTCATGACGATATTCAATGTAATGGCGAGCCAGTGATTTATATTCACCTTGCATCAAGTAGTTTTCTACCATCGTTTGAATATCTTGAATGTGGATACCTTCAGGATAGTCAGTCTCGCTTTCCGCTAAACGTTGCTCAACACAGCCAGCTAATTGTTGGGCGTATTCTTTCAGCTTTTCATCGACCGTATCAGAGGCACTTAGTACCGCTGCAACAATTCGATCTTGCTGAAATAAGGCTTTAGAACCGTCCCTTTTTATAACAATTAAATGACTCATCCTAACCTTGCCTCCAAAAAAAATTCATGATATAGACAAAAAAAATGCCGTAGACACAATATATTGTGCCATTATGAATTTTCCACACTATTCAATATTGATCTAAATCAATAGATCTCAGGGGAGACAAAAGATCTTTTTTTGCAAGTATTTTCTCTCACAATTTTGCAAGTAATGTGTGAAAGAAAAACGCAAATCCCGCTCGCTATGTTAAATTTTATCTTCATATTAAAAACATTATTAACGAAATGATGAGACCGTTATGCGAATGAAAAATAAGTGGTATCAATTACTCTTGTTGGGCGCGTTTATCTTGCTTTCAGCGCGGGTTTCTGCTGAGCCAATTAAGGTGGCTAGCTGGAATATTGAATGGTTGACGACTTCCCCTTCTTCATCCATTACCGCCAGTCAGCGTACTGCTCAAGACTTTCATTTACTGAATCAAAAATTTCGTCAAATCGCACCCGATATTTTGGCTTTTCAAGAAGTCGATTCAAAAGCGGCCATCGAACAAGTCGTGGGCTCGGGTTACCAGATTTACCTTTCGGATCGCTCTTTAACCCCTCACAAACAATTTAACGATTTGAATCAATACACCGGGTTTGCAATCTCTTCTGATTGGCACGTTAGCGATCCACAAGATATTGAATTATTACCCAACTCTAAATTACGGTTTGCCAGTTATCTCATTGTACGTAAATCCACTGGCCCGGATATTCATTTACTTGCAGTCCATTTAAAGCAAGGATGTGCTGCGGCCAAAAAACGCAGTCGAAGCTGTCGTCAGTTAGCACAACAAGCTCAACAATTAAATCAATGGATGCAACAAAGGTTATCTCGTCAACAGGCTTTTATTGTCTTAGGCGATTTTAATCATAATTTAGCTTATCCAGGTGATTGGTTATGGCAACAACTTCAACATGGCATTGAACATCAACTTGAATTGGCAACCCGCACCACCAAAGCACGATGCCAAGTTCAATCCAATCGAGATCCCAAGCGTTTATATCGTTACCCGAATCTCATTGACCATATTATCGTGAGCAAACCCAGCCTCAGCCGAGACACCGAGCAAATTTTATTCACTCAAGAAGAAGCCTTACACCATCATCTTAGTGATCATTGCCCTGTGGTTAGCCAAATAGAATTCAGAAAGTCATCGAAATAGGTGCATGACAACCATTGCAAAGAAAAAGCAATGACAGAGATGAAAATGCGAATTACAAAAAACGAGAAACGAGAAACAAAAAACGAGAAACGAGAAACGAGAAACGAGAAACGAAAGATTAAAAACCCAAAACCCAACGCACGCCACCTTTCTTGTACGTGCGTTGGTCGTTATTTAATTAACCTCAGCGGTAGATAACTAGGACGCTTTGTTGACACCGCCGACTTTAGCCAGCGCAATAGGATAATGCCTTTGTTGCGCTAACTGGCACGCCACCTCAACCACCTGTTGAGGCTCCAGTTGATGCGTAACACGCGATGCTGTGCGTTCTCGCGGCTCAAACCAACCTTTATTGCGCAGATCTAACTCAATTTGTTTAGCTGCTTCTAACGCTGATGAAGCTTTTACAATTTCCATACGCGCGTAATTACCTTTGGCAAATGACACACTGGCCGCACGTAAAGTTATGTCCGTTCCTGGAATTTGTTGAGCGCCAAACAAAGGTTTACCACCAATGGTTGCCGATGCAAAACTGGGAATAAATTGCGCCATGTGATGAATCGCTTTCTGGGTGCGTTCACTTTGTTGCTGCTCACTCCAACCATGAATAATCTTATTGACCAAATATTCCGGTAACTTAGGTTGAGAGCTTTCTTGGGTTGATGCTGCCACCCCATCATCAAATAAAGTAATATTTTCTGTCATTCCATGCAGTTGGAAATAACCATCAGGATATGGCGTTAGCTGTGCCATGCCTTGTGGGGTTCCTCGCTCGCCATGAAAAATCACTTCAGGCCATAATGCGCTCCCTTGTGCCCAATGCGTAACATACGCGGCTTTAAATTCGACTAATCGCGAACGGGGAGCTTGAACCCAATCATCAATTACACCGGTTTGATAGCCAGAGGCATTAATCAAATAATCGACCGTCGTGGTATCCGTTTGAGCACTATCTGAAAGTTGAGATTGCTCGTATGGTTGAGAATGGATTTGCCATTGCTCGCCATGTTGAGAGACTCCCGTAACTTGCGTTTGAGTATGTACATGGCAATGTGAAAGCTGCGCTAATGCCAATTTCACAGTGGCGGAGAGGCGAAAAACACTCAATCCATATTCTTGAACTAAGACCACTGGGAACTTCAACGTCTCGAGATCCACATTTCGTGCAAACGGTATCATCCATTCGTCTAAACTTTTTGCCGTTAACGTGCTTGGATCAGGCTCATTAAATAACGCTAATTCTTCCAATTCAGACTTTGAATAAAGCTTAAAATAGTGATTCGGTTCACCCAGAACTTGATTACTAGCATCTTGAGCCACTAACTCTTGGTAGGCTTGACGAATAATTTGTAAACGCGGTAATAATTCTTCCGGTTGCCCTTTATCTTGAATCGGTACCGCAATCACCGTTGGTCGCACATTCATGGTGTGTTTATACAACTTAACTGTCTCAATCGACTCTTTAAGCAACTGAATACATTGTTGTTGTGAAATTTCACGGTATAAATTCCCCCCTGCGTGCAAATGACAAATAGGCGGACCATCCACTAAGCTGGGACCTCGTTCAAAGATAGAGACCTGAAAACCTTGTTCGGCGAAATGAAGGGCAGCGGTTGAACCTGCGATTCCACCGCCAATGATACCGATATGAGGAGAAGTCATACGCTTTTAATACTTCCTACAACTATTCAAAACTGAGTGGATAACGGACTCCCACTCTTGCATCTACGACTAAAGTCTTAATACCCTAGCATTTTGGTCAAATATTTCGAGTAAAATTTCCATTACCCCCGTTAATTGATTAAAAAAATATCAATCGCGAGACCGATAAAAAAGCGAAATCTTCCTTTTTAAGCATGACGCCCAATATTCACGTCCTAGATTCAAAAAATCACAAAAATCACTTGACTGAATCTATTCACTTTTAGAAAAAATATTCAATGTGAATAACCGAATTTCGCTAAGCAAACTCTGTTGTGGCTTACAAGCGAATCAAGCATTTTCTTAACTTAAGTTATCCCGATATTTATCCACCGTTTTTGTGGATAACTTAATTTGTTTTTCTGATTTTTATCGCTTCAACTCGCCTTATTAACAGGGATGAGTAACTGCTTTATCAAGGTTTGTAATACCAAGCCTAATATCATAAAAGCAATGACAGGTAAGCCTATCCATAAACCAAAATGCCAAGTAGGTTCTAATTCAAAGCCCCACTTCATTAAACTTGCGACGCTAGATTCCGCCCCGAAGCTGGCGACTAACCCGGCGATCAACGCCATGATACCGTATTCATACCATACGGTTTTGGTAATGCGCTTTTTACTTGCGCCTAAGGTTCGGTATAGGCGAATTTCATCTTGTCGTTGTGACAGGCTTAATCGTAACAAGGTAAAAATAAGCAATAGTCCCGCTACGACCGCCAACCCCGCCAACACAGTAATAGACCATACGATTTGCGTTAATAGCACTTGGATTTTACTGGCCATAGTACGAATATCCATCAAGCTCACGGTAGGGAAATCTCGCGCTAACTGGTTCAAAAATGCATTCGTTTGTTGGGCATTGCCGGCTGGCGCTTTAAAACTCACCAACCAGGTACCGGGGATGTTTTCCAACACATCAGGAGTAAAAATAAAATAAAAGTTAGGCTTCATTTCACGCCAATGTACTTTACGGATAGTGTTAACTTTTGCGGTAACCGTTTGGCTACTGATCACAAACGAAAGCTCATCTCCAATTTGTAGGCCCAAGTCTTGCGCGACATCCGATTCCACCGAGACACTGCCAGTTGCTCCCCATTGCCCAGCTAACACTTCATTCGTTTCTGGCAAATGATTGGCCCAAGTAAAGTTAAGTTCTCGTCGTAATGAATCGCTGCTGTCTTCCCCATCGGCATACTCTTTGGCCGCCACTCCATTGATGTCACTTAACCGGCCACGAATGATGGGATAGGCTTCCGAGCGCACTAATTGTTGTTTATCAAGGTGTTGTAAATAACGATCTTTTTCATAAGGTGCAATATTGATAGCAAACACATTTGGCGCATCCTTAGGTAAGGTTTGTTGCCAGTCACTCAATAAATCACTACGTACTAACCAAATAATCGAAATGAGCATTAAAGACAGCGCCAACGCCCCAAATTGAATACCACTGGCAACCGATGAGCGATTAATCCGACTTAAAGCTAATTTCAACGCCGGTGAGGCCGGTAAAAACTGCATGCCGCGCACTAAACCTAAGCTAAGCCCGCCTAACACCACAAATAAAGCTAAGATACTGGCCAGTATTATCCAAACTAAAGTATTGCTGCCATACACCAGCATTAACAAACTCACTGGCAATAACACCAACAACCAAGCTTTACGAGGAATATTGCCACTCGTTGGCTGCATGACGGAAGCGGCTGAGGTATTGAGTAATCCGATTAAAGGAATACCCAACGCAGGAATGCCAATCGTTAGACACGTTCCCACCGCCAGTAAAAACGGTGCAAACCCATAACTTGGTAGTGGATCAGGAAGCACATCGGTTAAAGGGATCCTCAACAGCATTTCTAACAACACGCCAATCAGAGAGCCAAAAACAATACCTAAAGCAAATAAACTGGTGATTTGGATGGTTAACCAACGACGTAGCCAAGCCTTTTGTGCTCCTAAGCTTTTTAACATCGCGATAGTTTGTCGACGACTGGACACATAATGCTGACACGTCAAAACCAAGGTGATCGCAGCCATTACAATAACAATCGCTACAGTTAGCGATAAATATTGCTTGGTTTTATTAAACACTTCAGAAGTGCGGCTTTGCGAATCTTCATCAACCCAGCGGTCACTAGGGGTTAAGGTTACAGCTTGTTTTAATTGTGCAATTTGTTGTGTATTACCATTAATAAATAAACGAAAGCTGACACGACTGCCCACTTGTACAGCACCGGTTTTTGCGACATCGGCTTGATGAATATACACGCTGGGCATTTGCTGGAATGGATTAAAGGCTAAGCCGGGCTCTTGCAGCACTTCTCCTGACACTTTGAAATCTGCACCCCCAATAGTGACATTGTCACCAATTGTCACTTGTAATTGTTGCATCACTCTTGGCTCAAGCCATAATTGATTGCCCTTTACATGAGAAAATTGACCTTGCGCGCCTTTTAAAAGCATATCGCCACGTAATGGATAAGCACTATCCACCGCTTTCACTGTCACTAGCTGCATGCTTTTATCGCTAAACGCCATGGTGGCAAAACGGGTTAATGTGGCGGTTTGCAATGACTGTTTTTTGGCCGATTCGAGTAAAGTGTCTGGCAAAGGGTTGGACGAGCGAAATACGGTGTCGGCTGTTAAGGCATTTTTCCCTTGAGTCTCGACCACCTGATCCATTCGGTCAGCTAAGGCGGCTAACCCAAACACACACGCAATAATTAAGGTGAGCGCAATCGCAATCGGCCATAGTTGCCCAAAGCGAATTTCTCGCCACCCCCACTTTAATAAGGCTTGATTGGGTAATGTGGCCCGCTGGTGTGTGCGCTCTTGTGAGGCAACGTGTAACGCTTTCGTCATGCCTGTTCCTCCAACTCACCCGCTTGCATGTGAACAATACGGTCACAACGTTGGGCTAACTCATTATCGTGCGTCACTAAAACTAAGGTGGTGTTATGGGCTCGATTCAACTCAAACAGTTGCTCTACGATCTTAGCGGCGGTGAGTTGGTCCAAGTTTCCGGTTGGCTCATCAGCAAACAAAATCGTCGGTTTAATCATGAAAGCGCGCGCTAATGCCACTCGTTGTTGTTCTCCTCCGGACAATTGCGCTGGAGTATGGTTCAAGCGCTCCTTCAAGCCAACTTCAGTCAACAAATGAGTGGCTCTTTCTATATTTTCTTTTTCACCACGCAATAAACAAGGCAAGGTGACGTTTTCTAAAGCGGTTAAGGTTGGGATCAATAAAAAACTTTGAAACACAAAACCAATCGCTTCACTGCGTAAGGCCGCTCGCTGTTCATCATCCATCGAAGAAAGAGATTGCCCTAACAAACTAATCTCTCCGTGGCTGGGTGTATCTAATCCCGCTAATAAAGTCATCAAGGTCGATTTCCCCGCCCCAGATGTACCGACAATTGCCACGCTTTCTCCTGCGCAAATGGCTAGGTTCACGCCTTTTAATATGGTTAAATGCTCTTTAGCGGTAGAAACGGATTTTGAAACCGATTGGGCGTGTATAACGATATCGTTTGAGAGCACGCGATTATCCGATGCTGCCTGAATGTTATCCGCTACAGTGTGTTGAATAGGTGATTGAGTCATGATGAGAATGTTATCCTTAATTTTTGTATTGTGTTTTTCTTCCATTCCACAAGCCGCTTCAAAAACCACTATTTTGATCTTAGGTGATAGCTTAAGCGCTGGCTACCAAATGGCGATTGAACAAAGTTGGCCCTCTCTTTTACCCCAAGAGTTAAAACAAAACGGCATAGAAGCTCAAGTCATCAATGGCAGCATCTCTGGGGATACCACTGGTAATGGTTTACAACGTTTACCGGCACTTTTAAAACAACACCAGCCAGATTGGGTTGTCATCGAGCTCGGTGCCAATGACGGTTTACGTGGATTCCCTCCCGCGACCATTAAACAAAATTTGCAGCAACTTATTCAACAAAGTAAAGCTGCTGGCAGCCAAGTGGCTTTAATGCAAATCATGGTGCCGCCCAATTATGGTAAACGTTACACCCAAGCCTTTGCTAATGTATACCCAGACCTAGCGAAGCAGCAAGATATTCCCTTGTTACCGTTTTTTCTTGAACAAGTGATCGTAAAAAAAGAGTGGATGATGCAAGATGGATTACATCCAAAGCCCGAAGCCCAACCGTGGATCGCGCAATTTATAGCCTCTGAGTTAACTTTGATTCTCTGAGCGTGCAGCCTTCTTAATTTAAAACTCTTGCAAAGTGGTGAGATATCCAACAATTCTGGATATTTTTGTGCGGTATATCACATAAAAATTCATGATCTGAAACAATTTTTTTTTAATTAACCACAACAAATCGCCCTTTATACCCTGTCAGCTCAATATTTTTAACTGCAACAATCCTTATCCTAGTCATTATTCGATCATGACAATAATTATTAAAGGATAACGTATGGTCATTGAACCTATCATTAAAGGCGTGGTTGCCCGTAGTGCCCATCCATACGGATGTGAAGCATCAATCCAGAACCAAATCCAATTTGCTAAAAACGCGTCTCAAATCAAAAATGGTCCAAAACGTGTATTAATTTTAGGCGCTTCTTCTGGTTTTGGTCTCGCGGCACGTATTGCTCTAACTTTTGGTGGCAGCCAAGCCGACACGATCGGTGTCTCTTTTGAACGAGGCCCTTCTGATAAGGGCGTAGGGACCGCAGGCTGGTATAATAATATCTTCTTCAAACAAGAAGCGGAAAAAGAAGGCCGTACCGCCGTCAATATCATTGGGGATGCTTTCTCGCAAGATACTCGCGATCAAGTTATTGAAGCGATTGAAACCTATTTTGAAGGTGAAGTCGATTTGATTATCTATAGTCTTGCCTCGGGTATGCGCCCTAACCCAAATACTGGCGAAGCGTGGGTATCAAGCATTAAGCCTATTGGTGACAGCGTCACAGGTGCAACCATCACATTGGAAAATGACGAGTGGGTTGAAACACAAATCGAATCAGCGACACAACAAGAAATTGAATCAACCATTAAAGTGATGGGTGGTTCAGATTGGGAATCTTGGGTCGATACTTTAATCAACGCTGAATCGATTGCTGAAGGCTGTAAAACCATTGCCTTTTCTTACATTGGCTCAGAGGCAACCTTCCCGATTTATCGTGATGGCACCTTAGGCTGGGCAAAGGTTGATCTCCACCAAGCCAGCCATTCATTAAACTTAAAATTAGCCAACTTTAACGGCTCAGCTCATGCTACTGTGTGTAAAGCACTCGTGACTAAAGCCAGTGTTTTCATTCCAACCTTCACCCCTTATATCATCGCCCTTTACAAAGCGATGAAAGAAGATGGGACTCATGAAGGCTGTATTGAACAAATGCAACGTCTGTTCAGTGACAAATTGTATAACCACGAGCCTATTCCGGTTGATTCAGAACGTTTGATTCGTATGGATGATTGGGAAATGAAACCAAGTGTCCAACAACGTGTGGCGGAATTGATGGCTCAAATGAATGCCAGCAATTTCAAAGAAGTTGGTGACTATCAAGGTTATAAGCAAGAATTTATGCAACTAAATGGCTTTAACATTACCAATGTTGACTACCAACAAGACATTGATATCGAGCAGTTAAGCACTTTACAGCCATAATTAGAGGGTTTGAATTACCCCTCTCCAACCGCAAGTCAACTCTTCTCCTTTGCTCTGAATATTAAATCAGAGCAGAGGCGTTTTTTATCGCGGCGTGAAAACTCGCATCTTGAGGTGACTTGAGTATAATCCCCCTATTCGCAAACCTTCTCATCATAAGCAGTACTGGAATTCTATGGATACGCTGATCTTCAAACTGAAAAATATCGAAAAACAAAATTATCGTGCTTACCAACAAATCAAAGGGCAGTATGATTTTACTGATTTCGACCTTTTCATTGATACGGTTCAAGCCGATCCTCATGCCACCGCCTCACGATTACGAGCTCGTCGTGCTTGGTCGCTCACTGACCTGCAATGGTTACGCGAAAAATCGGAAGATTATCAACGCGCGGCTCGTGATTATATTGCGCGATATTTTTCACAATTGGCTCAACCAGAAGCCTCGGTAGATATGGCCTTTAATGGGCAAAGCGTACTTGATCATACTGCCGTGATTTTTGATGAAGAAGGAATTGAATTACGCTTTCGAGTCAATTTACCTGCCGATGGTCGACAAATTCTTGGCAAAAAAGCCATTAACATCTTAACCTTCCATTTACCGAAATTTATCCGTCGTTCAACTATTGCTCGTGAAATCGATATGGAAGCTTTACAACGTCACTGTGAGGTTGTGGAAGACCAAGTCGCGTTACGTCGTCAGTTAGCTAGCCATAACTTAGTGGCATTTGTCGCAGATGGCAGCGTCTTACCTCGCGTTTCTGGTGATTGCGATTTACCAATGAAAGAGGCCATCGCCGTTTCCGCACCCGATTCACTCGCCATCACTCTAGACACACCGCATCAAGGCAAAATTCGCGGTCTTGGCGTCCCGAAAGGTATCACTCTGATTGTTGGTGGCGGATTTCATGGTAAATCAACACTGCTTACCGCTATTGAACGTTCGATCTATGATCATATCCCTGGCGATGGTCGTGAATACATTGTCACCGACCCACAAGCAATGAAAATTCGAGCTGAAGATGGGCGTAGTGTTCATCATTTGAACTTATCCAATTACATAAATCATCTTCCTATGGGTAAGGACACGGCTGATTTTTCCACGCAAGATGCGTCAGGTTCAACCTCTCAAGCGGCTTGGCTACAAGAGTCACTAGAAGCGGGTGCCTCAACCCTATTGATTGATGAAGACACTTCGGCAACTAACTTCATGATCCGTGATGAACGTATGCAAGCCTTGGTGAGTAAAGGTGATGAACCCATTACCCCATTAGTTGATCGTATTGGGCAGCTACGCGATGAATATGATGTGTCTTCCATCATTGTGATGGGCGGTTCTGGTGATTACTTTGATGTGGCCGATACCGTCATCCAAATGCACGATTATCAAATTTTAGATGTGACCGCGAAAGCTAAAGATGTGGTGAAACAACACCCTAGCCAACGCCAATCTGAGTCAGAAACCCCTTTAATCATGCACCCAGCTCGCGCCTTTAATAATGCTTGTTTGCAAAAAATTCTCGCGGAAGGAAAATTCCGAATCCAAGGTAAAGGCACTCATACTCTACGTTTTGGTAAAGAGCATGTGGATGTAACGGCGTTAGAGCAAATTGAATCCACCAGCGAACTCAATGCGATTGGTTGGTTATGGTTCCAATTATCACAACAACCTGGCTGGAGCAACGATCCTGCGAAGATCTTTGAGCAAGCCTTGAATGGTAACTGGCATCAAAGCATGCCTAATAATGGTGATTTAGCTAAGCCACGCACTTTAGATGTCATGGCGGTATTAAATCGTTTACGCAAAGCGCAATTTAAAGGCGAGTCTAGCTAGTTAAAGATTCAACATTAACCTTAGGTTTCCGCTTGTATATGAACCACTTGTATATAAGCGGCCTATCTATGAACTGTCTGTATATGAGCTATCTGCATACACCCCGTGTGCGATAGCGGAGTCACTATGTCATCATCTGGAAAACAGCGGCCAGGAAAGCAATTACCTGAAGAAAAATGGCTTGAAAAGCACAGGTCTGAAAAACAAAAGTCTGAAAAATTGAAATATTTACAAGGCTATCCCGATGCCGTGTTAAGCCAAGTGGACACCTTGATTCAACAGGGTAAACTGGCAAAATGGGTCGAAAACAAATACCCACAACGACATACTATTCAAACCGAAAAAGCCTTATATGACTACACTATGGCGCTAAAAAACCGCTATTTGAAAAAGTCATCGCCGTTATCCAAAGTCATTTATGATCCCAAAATTCATGTGGTCAATCATGCGCTGGGTCTGCATAGCTTTGTATCACGCAATCACGGTGGCAAACTTAAAGCCAAAAATGAAATTCGTATTGCTTCCATTTTTAAAGATGCTCCAGAGCCCTTATTGCGAATGCTGGTGGTTCATGAACTGGCGCACATTAAAGAAAAAGATCACAATAAAGCATTTTATGCCCTCTGCTGCCACATGGAGCCGGATTATCATCAGTTGGAATTTGATGCCCGTTTATATTTAACTTACAAAGAATTATTGGTGAAATAACCTCCGCGTACTTAAACACCTCTAAGCGTTAAGCTTCTTAAGCATTCAGCGGGTTAGACTTATTATTGTGACACTTTTATCTACAACTCAGGTTAGTTAAAGACTGGCTTAGAACCCAGAGCCAACATTAAAATAAAATGCCGTATCTTCATCACTAAAGGCTAAATCAATACCTGTGTGTAGCCCAAAGCGACGTGCGATCAAATAACGAAAGCCCGTTCCATAGGCAAATTCAGTCTCTTTATATAAGTCGTGCGCCTCTTCAGCCACACTGCCAGCCCCTACAAATCCATGCAATGACCAGCGAGGAGTGACTTGCCACATAAGCTGAGTTTGTGTCGTTAATACGTAATCGCCTTGATAACGATAACGAGAAATTCCTCGCATATTAATATATGGCCGTGCTAGTGGTGGTAAATTTTTATCGGCATGAGTTAAAGACTGATAGTTACCCGCCACACCTAATGTCCATTTATCCGCAAGAGGAAAAAAGTAATGGCCATCTAAGGTTAACGTATTAAAATGGTAATCACTGCCAAACCCATCTCGATACCAAAGATATTCAGCTTTCGCCGTTCCACCTTGAGTTGGATAAAATAAATTATTACGTGAATCGTATTGCGCAATCATTCCTAACGCCGATGAAGTACTGGAATCCCCTAAGACTTGATGTAATGCATCATTAATTAGTGGCTCTTTAGCGCCAATCTTAGTATGAAACCACAATTGTGATACCCCTAAATACAGATGAGTATTGGCCACTTTAAACTGCAACTTTTGCACCCCGCCATAGCCTTCGGTTTGACTCTGAAAAGCCAGGTTCCTATCGGCCGAAAGGTGGTTAAAATCATGAAATATATCGATATTAATATTGGCATAACCCAATGCACCTAAATAACGAATGCGGTCATTGAGCCAGGTATGACGATGAGCAGCCCCTGTAAACCAAGTGCCATTTTCGGTAGCCGCTCCCCCCACAACGGTAAAATTAGGCGGAATAAGGCTCACGCCACCATCCACCGCTTGCAACGCCATTTGCTTACGCTTTTCACGTGCCGCTTCGGATTCATGCAAAAACATACCAAAAAAGCCTCCACCATAACCAATCGCCGGTTCCGTTAAAATAATTGGGACTGGCAAAAAGGCATAGGGATTATCAGCAATCACTTCACTCATATCCAATTGCCCATCTAAAGGGTCCATAAAGGATGCGGCGAATAAAGAAGACGGAAAACAAAGTGAAGCGAGTAACCAAAGTGTCTGTTTAGGCATCATGTATCCTTATGATGTCGTTTCATCGTGCAATCAATTCATTAGATTATATAACCTCAACTAAGTAAACTGATTTAGGGTTTCTGAAGGCCCTTGGACATAACTGCCTAGGTGCACACTGGCTTTTTTCTCTTGGGCTAGCCTCACCACCGCTAATAAATCACTGGGAAAGGTGCGTAATGTAGCAAGGCGCTCAATCGCAACCCATTCAACCGCTTGGATAAAGGCTTGATCGTTGAGCCCAGCTAAATTATCGAGATGCGGTTGCCCTTTCAGCGCCTCAATAGAATAAAAAAATTCAGCATGATAGCGATGACTGGTGGTCTCTAAAAATTCTCTAACACACAGCAAATCCCCGACTTGAACCTCAATCCCCGCTTCTTCATAACATTCTCGTTGCACACAATCTTTGGTATGACGATCACTCGCTTCTAAACCTCCACCCGGCGGGATCCAATACTCACCCGAACGGTCTTGCACTTTTAATAACAACACCGCTTGCTGATTAACGATAATGCCAGCGGCGCGAATACGATGTTGCGGAGCGGTTTTACTTACGGTCATGTATGTTCCTTATCGATGCATGAGCGGCGACCAATCCTTAATCGCGCTGTCGCTAATGAACAAAAATCATACACAACGCAATGGGGGCTTCTCAACCATCACAACCCTGCTTACTGGTTTGCCGTGATAAAGATCACTCGAATTCCACATCATCGAAACGTTTCGATGATCGATTTCACAAAACATTCATACGGCCAATGCATAAATCAAGAAAGCGACTATTATTCATCGAAACGTTTCGCTGCGAATAATAAAAACAAAAAAAGATCCTAACAAGGTTATCCATTATGAAAAAAAGCCCGTTGCTGCACTCAGAATTGTCTTACCTTATCGCCACTTTAGGTCATACCGATGAAGTGACTATTTGCGATGCAGGTTTGCCTATCTCTGACGAAACTACACGTATAGATCTTGCTTTAACCCTTGGCGTTCCTACGTTTGCTCAAACTGTTGATGTCTTTTTAAAAGAAGCACAAATTGAAGGGGTTGTGCTTGCCGAAGAGTTTAAGCAAGTCAGTCCAGACCATCACGCGACCCTACTACAACGCATTGAAGTTGAGAAACAAACCACCGGTAAAAACATCACAATCCAATACGTTAGCCACGAAGAATTCAAAGTTCGTACTCAATTAAGCCGTGCCGTGGTTCGTACCGGGGAATGTACTCCTTATGCCAATGTCATCTTCCAATCTGGCGTTACTTTCTAAACGAGGCACTGATTATGTCACCAGCCATTTTAGAGCTAAACCAAATAGAAAAAGCTTTTCCTGGCGTGAAAGCGTTAGATAAAGCAAGTCTGAATGTTTATCCCGGTCGAGTTATGGCCTTGATGGGCGAAAACGGAGCCGGAAAATCAACCTTAATGAAAGTGCTAACGGGGATCTATTCGTTAGATGCTGGCAGCATTCATTACAAAGGTCTGCCCGTTACATTTAAAGGCCCAAGAGAATCTCAGCATGCTGGGATCAGCATCATTCACCAAGAATTGAACTTGATCCCTGAAATCAGCATTGCTGAAAATATCTTCTTAGGTCGTGAAATCACCAATGCCTTTGGCCGTATTTTATGGAATCAAATGCATGAGAAAGCCGCAAAGCTGCTGGCTCGACTCAACGTAAAAAGAGATCCTAAAACGCCATTAGGTGAGTTAAGCCTCGGCGAACAGCAAATGGTCGAAATCGCGAAGGCATTATCTTTTGAATCTAAAGTCATCATTATGGATGAACCTACCGATGCCTTAACTGATACCGAAACAGAATTTCTGTTTAAAGTCATCAATGAGTTACGCGACCAAGGTTGTGGCATTGTGTACATTTCTCACCGCTTAAAAGAAATCTTTGAGATCTGTGATGACATCACCGTATTACGAGATGGCAAATTCATTGGTGAATGCACCGTCGCAAGTACCAACGAAGATGCCCTAATTGAAATGATGGTGGGACGAAAACTCGAAGAACAATATCCTCGAATTACTACCCCAGCTGGTGAGACGCGTCTATCCGTCAATAACTTAAGTGGTAAAGGCATCGATAATGTCAGCTTTGAACTTAAGCGCGGCGAAATTCTGGGCATTTCAGGCCTGATGGGGGCAGGACGCACCGAATTAATGAAAATGATTTATGGTGCTCTACCGTCTCATTCAGGCTCTATTTTACTAGAAGGCAAAGCCATTGCACCCAAATCACCTCAAGAAGGTTTGGCATGCGGTATTGCTTATATCTCAGAAGACCGTAAAGGCGATGGGCTGGTGCTTGGATTGTCCGTCAAAGACAACATGACGCTATCGGCATTGCAACATTTTAGTAAAGGCATGCAAATTCAACACAATCGAGAAGTGATGGCTGTGGATGATTTTATTGACTTATTCAATATCAAAACCCCGACACGTCATCAAATCATTGGCAACTTATCTGGCGGGAATCAACAAAAAGTGGCTATCGCTAAAGGCTTAATGACTCGACCTAATGTGTTGATTTTAGATGAGCCAACTCGAGGGGTGGATGTCGGTGCTAAAAAAGAAATCTACCAACTAATTAATAAATTTAAAGCAGAAGGGATGAGCATCATTTTAGTGTCATCCGAAATGCCTGAAGTACTCGGCATGAGCGACCGCATTTTAGTAATGCATGAAGGTCACATCAGTGGCGAATTTAACGCAAACGACGCAAATCAAGAATTATTACTGGCTTGTGCAGTCGGTAAAAAAGTAAGTAAGGACGTAGCATGAGCAAAACCATTAACCCATCAAATGCACCAGAAAAACCAAAGAAACCATTGATCAGTAAAGAATGGTTGATCGAGCAAAAGTCATTAATTGCGTTGATTTTCTTGATCGTTGTTGTGTCATTTTTAAACCCGAACTTCTTTACGGTTGATAACATTCTCAATATTTTGCGCCAAACCTCAGTTAGCGCCATTATTGCGGTGGGTATGACCTTAGTAATTTTAACCGCAGGTATCGACTTGAGCGTAGGCTCGGTATTGGCATTATGTGGCGCGTTTGCGGCCAGCTTAATCGCTTTAGAAGTGCCGGTAATCATTGCCGTTCCAACCGCCTTATTCGCTGGTGCGGTTTTAGGGGGAATTAGTGGACTGATTATTGCCAAGGGTAAAGTGCAAGCCTTCATCGCTACTTTGGTCACCATGACCTTGTTACGCGGTGTCACTATGGTGTATACCGATGGCCGCCCTATCTCAACTGGCTTTACCGACATTGCTGATAGCTTTGCTTGGTTTGGTACCGGTTACACTCTAGGCATTCCAGTTCCAGTGTGGATCATGGTTATCGTGTTTGCCACCGTGTGGTACTTACTCAACCATACTCGCTTTGGTCGCTATATTTATGCTCTAGGTGGTAACGAATCTGCGACACGTCTATCAGGTATTAATGTCGACCGCGTTAAAATAGGGGTGTATGCCATTTGTGGTCTACTATCTGCGCTTGCCGGCATCATTGTAACCTCTCGCCTATCGTCTGCTCAGCCAACTGCAGGTATGGGATATGAGCTTGATGCGATTGCCGCCGTGGTCGTAGGTGGAACCAGTTTGATGGGTGGTCGTGGCCGCATTATGGGAACCTTAATTGGTGCGCTTATCATCGGCTTCTTAAATAACGCCTTAAACCTATTGGATGTATCTTCTTACTACCAAATGATTGCTAAAGCAGTGGTAATTTTATTAGCCGTTATGGTTGATAACAAAAACAAATAATCTTATTGCGATAAACAAAACCAACAAGAGCTACTTGATAGACTCGCCCTACATTAAAGGAATAACAACATGAAAATGAAAAAACTCGCTACTTTGCTGTCCGCTGCCGTATTAAGCAGTACAATTTCGGTTGCCGCACAAGCTCAAGATACGCTCGCGATCGTCGTATCCACTTTGAATAACCCATTCTTCGTGAGTATGAAAGATGGTGCGGAAGCAAAAGCAAAAGAGCTTGGCTATGACTTGATTGTGTTGGATTCGCAAAACGATCCAAGTAAAGAGCTATCGAATGTTGAAGATATCTCAGTTCGTGGTGTTAAAGCATTATTGATCAACCCTACCGACTCTGATGCCGTATCCAATGCCATTCGTATTGCTAACCGTGCCAAATTGCCAGTCTTAACACTCGACCGCGGTGCTAGCCGTGGTGAAGTAGTTAGCCATATTGCCTCAGATAACGTGGCAGGCGGCGAAATGGCCGGCAAATACATCATTGAAAAAGTAGGTGAAAACGCTAAAGTCATCCAACTCGAAGGCATTGCCGGAACCTCTGCCGCTCGCGAACGTGGTGCCGGTTTCATGCAAGCAGTGAAAGGTTCTCAGCTTGATCTTCTTGCTAGCCAACCTGCTGATTTTGACCGCACTAAAGGCTTAAACGTAATGGAAAACCTCCTTGCAGCCAATAGTGATGTGCAAGCCGTCTTTGCCCAAAACGATGAAATGGCCTTGGGCGCATTACGTGCGGTGCAAGCGTCAGGTAAAGATATCTTAATTGTTGGTTTTGATGGCACCGATGATGGGATTGCCGCAGTAAAACGTGGCATGTTAGGTGCAACGATTGCTCAACAACCTTCGCTTATTGGTGAATTAGGGGTAGAAACTGCCGATAAATTGCTTAAAGGGCAAGCAGTTGAAAAAAATATCCCAGTTCCATTAAAAGTCATTACAAAATAACCCTGAATGTGGTGAGAGAATCTGACTCTCACCACTTCTTTTGATGTATTATCGCTATATAAATCAACCTTTAACTTATTGTTTATTTATATAGCAATAATGTCATTTTATAAACACATCGCAATTTTCTGCGCTCATCAACGAAGGATTTACCAATGAACAAACTGATGGTTTTAGGCAGTGTTAATGCGGACCATGTTCTTCAAGTTCCCTTTTTCCCGCGTCCAGGGGAAACTTTAATGGGAAGAAATTATCAAGTAATCGCGGGCGGTAAAGGGGCGAACCAAGCGGTTGCCGCTGCTCGTTTAGGTGCTGACATTGGTTTTGTCGCCAGTGTGGGCGATGATGCTTTTGGTCTTAACATCATCGACGCTTTTAAAGCTGATGGCATCAACACCGATTTCATCAGCATTACGCCGAATACTCCAACTGGCATCGCGATGATTCAAGTGTCGGACGCCGGTGAAAATAGCATTTGCCTTGCACCTGAAGCGAATAATGCCTTAACCACCCCATTAGTGGAAACTCATGCACAAGCGATTCAACAGTCACAATATTTATTGTTGCAACTTGAGACCCCATTAGAAGGCATTGAAACGGCGGTGAAACTGGCTAAACAAGATAGCCATAACCCGGTTCAAGTTATTTTGAATCCTGCGCCAGCAAAAGCCCTCCCAGAATCATTATTAAGCCAAGTGGATATCATTACTCCAAATGAAACCGAAGCTGAAATTCTCACCGGGATTGAAGTGGTGGATGATGCAACGGCACAACAAGCGGCTGCCGCCTTACATGCTAAAGGGATCGCCATTGTCATGATCACCCTAGGTTCAAAAGGTGTTTGGTTAAGTGAGCAAGGCCAAGGTCAAATCATCCCAGGGTTCAGAGTCAAAGCGACTGATACCACGGCCGCAGGCGATACCTTTAATGGTGCGTTTGTAACCGGGTTATTAGACGGCATGAGCACTCAAGAAGCGATCCGGTTTGCGCATGCAGCCGCCGCAATTTCAGTGACCCGTTTTGGCGCTCAAACTTCTATTCCAACTCGACAAGAAGTCGATAGTTTTCTTCAGGATCAATAAGTCGTTATACCAATCTCACCAATTAGATGGTCAGAAATTGCATAAGAATCAAGCTGTAACAAGCAAGGATAACCAGATAAGAAGTACGATTGGTATTTTAGGGAGAATGAACACATGGCAACAATGAAAGATATTGCGCGGCTAGCTCAAGTATCCACCTCTACCGTGAGCCATGTGTTAAACAAAACCCGCTTTGTCAGTGAAGATATTGAAAAGCGGGTAAAACAAGCCGCTAAAGATCTCAATTACTCCCCTTCTGCTCTCGCCCGTAGCTTAAAAATGAAATGCACCAAAACCTTGGGCATGCTCGTGACTACCTCAACTAATCCTTTCTTTGGGGAAGTATTAAAAGGGGTCGAACGGCGTTGCTATGAAAAAGGCTACAACCTGATTTTATGTAATACCGAAGGCGACAGCGAACGTATGAAAGCATCGATTGATACCTTGCTACAAAAGCGAGTGGATGGGTTAATGTTGATGTGCTCGACCCTTGAAGGACAGGAGATTGAGATCTTTGAACGATATCCAAATGTCCCGGTTGTCGTTATGGATTGGGGCCCAATGACGTATGCCAGTGATAAAATTCAGGATAACTCTTATAAAGGTGGTTACCTCGCCACCCAATACCTAATCAAACATGGTCATACCACACTAGGCTGTGTAACTGGCCCACTTCACCGCCATCAAGCCATCTCTCGTTTTAACGGCTTTAAACAAGCGCTGCAAGATTCCAACTTAATCTTAAACCCTGATTGGATTGTCGAAAGTAATTTTGAATGTGATGGTGGCTATGAGGCTTATCATCAACTCAAAGCCACTAAGAGCCTGCCTTCAGCGCTGTTTGTGTGTAACGATATGATGGCTATGGGGTTAATTAATGCCGCCATTGAAGATGGGGTGAGCATTCCCAAAGAGTTGTCGGTGATCGGTTATGATGATATTCATTTGACCAAGTATATGGCTCCGTCTCTGACGACTATCCACCAGCCTAAACATCAATTAGGCAACGTTGCCGTCGATACTTTACTCAGCCGCTTAGCTCAACCGCAAGCTCCACAACGAATTATTCAACTAGAACCCAGCTTAGTCGAACGTAACTCGGTATATAAAATCGTTTAAATACGTTATTATCCTCCGGTTTTTACGATTGATAATTTTCGGAGCTATCTATGCCTGTTGGGCCAAAACGCAAACCATCCACCTCTTCTCGCTCGACTGGTAAAAAATCGATACCTCAAGCTAAACGCCAATCTACTCAAAAGCCGCAGAATAAGCGCCATCCGCATCGTCAAGCGGGGAGCAAAACCACCGCCAAACCGACGGGATTACACCCTCGCAATTTACATCATGGCCGCTATGATTTTGCTAAGTTAGAAAGTGCTGCACCAGCCTTATCACAGTACGTTATCATGACGCCACGCGGCGAAAAATCCATTAATTTTAGTGATCCTCAAGCAGTCTTAACCTTAAATGAAGCCTTATTAAAAGCTTATTACGGCCTGGAGTTTTGGCAAATCCCCGCGGGTTATTTGTGCCCACCGATCCCTGGTCGCGCTGACTATATTCACTATCTAGCTGACTTGATGAGCATGACCAAAACCAAAGTTGAGCAATTGGAAGTCGATGAAACGGATGAGATTAAAACTGGCTCAGCCAATCATAAACACACCGTGTTAGACATAGGGACAGGGGCGAATTGTATTTATCCGATCTTAGGCTCTACTCTGTATGATTGGAATTTTGTGGCGTCTGATATTGACCCGATTTCAGTTAAAACTGCGCAACTGCTTATCCAAGCCAATAAAAAGTTAAATGGAAAAATCAAAGTACGCCAGCAAACGCATTGTGAACGTATTTTCCATGGCGTCATTAAAGCTAATGACCGCTTCACCGCAACGGTTTGCAACCCACCCTTTCATGAGTCTCTTGAAAAAGCCCGTGAAGGTAGCTTACGTAAAGTAAATAACTTAACTCGTGGAAAGGCCGCACCACTTAACAAACGCGAGCAACCCGTATTAAACTTTGCTGGTACGGCGAACGAATTATGCTATCAAGGAGGGGAAATTGCCTTCTTAAAACAAATGGCAATCGAAAGTAAAGATTTCAGCCAACAAGTTTGTTGGTTTACTAGCCTGGTTTCTAAAAAAGAAAACGTACCGTTATTACAGCAGCAATTAAAGAAATTAGGTGCAACTAATATTAGGGTTATCGGAATGGCGCAAGGGCAAAAATTAAGCCGCTTCGTCGCTTGGACTTTTTTAACTAATCAACAACAAAAAGCCTTCTTTTAATTCCAATAAAAATGCCTAACCGATATTTGTCAGTTAGGCATTTTAATACCACTCGTACTAAGATTAGTAAGCGAAAAATAAAGAACTCGTGGCGAGTTATCGCTGCTAAAGTTAATTATGGATACTTAACCACAATTGAGGTTACTTAGTTGAGCGACGCACAGCCACAGCATCAGCCAATTGACGTAGCACCTTTTCCGTATCTTCCCAGCCGATACACGCATCAGTAATACTTTGCCCATAATTGGCGGCTTTGCCATCCACTAAATCTTGGCGACCTTCATTTAAGTGACTTTCAATCATGACACCAAAAATGGCATCTTCACCAGAAATCAGTTGTTGAGCAACATCGTCTGCCACGACCATTTGACGTTGAAACTGCTTCGAACTATTCGCATGGCTAAAATCAATCATCACTTTTTGACGTAACCCTTGGCCTGCCAGCTCAGCTTTTACCGCTGCAACATGTTCTGCACTGTAGTTTGGCTCCTTGCCACCACGCAAAATAATATGACAATCTGGATTACCTGCGGTTTCCACAATGGCAGAATGACCATATTTCGTCACCGATAAGAAGTGGTGAGATGCCCCTGCTGAACGACAAGCATCGGTAGCAATTTTAATATTTCCATCCGTACCATTTTTAAATCCAACCGGACAAGATAAGCCAGAGGCAAGTTCGCGATGTACTTGCGATTCGGTAGTACGCGCCCCAATAGCCCCCCAAGAAATCAAATCACCAACGTATTGAGGGGTGATCATATCTAGGAACTCACTGGCTGTCGGCATGCCTAAATCAGTCAAGTCCAGCAATAATTTACGCCCCATACGTACACCATCATTAATTTGATAGCTATCATTTAAATAAGGGTCATTAATTAAGCCTTTCCAACCGACTGTAGTACGCGGTTTTTCAAAATAAACTCGCATCACCACTTCTAGGTTGTCTTTAAGCTCATCACGTAAGACTTTCAAACGCTTACCGTACTGAATTGCCGCTTGTGTATCGTGAATAGAACAAGGACCGATCACCACTAATAAGCGATCATCCTGACCTTGCAAGATATTGTGAATACTTTGGCGGGACTCAAATGTCGTGTTGATCGAGGTTTCTGTTGCGGGAAATTTCTCTAAAACAGCCACAGGGGGGAGAAGTTCTTTAACTTGCTTAATTCTTACATCATCGACTTGTTGCATAACGACATTATCCTTATCTTATGTCCATCTTGAGTCATTCTCCTTGAAAAAATCTAATGAGAGAATGCGCAAAACTTATGAAAATTAGCTTCCTTACCGTTAAGTTATCCTTACAAAAACAGAACTTCAATCATTAATTGATGCAAAAAAGGATATTTTCTGTATTTTCAGCTTTATGCGATTCGTTTCATTCACTTAACTATCTAAAATACAAAAACAATTTAAGGGGTTATACCGAACACACTAATGAGATAACCATAAATGACAAATAACGGTTCAAAAATGAAGCGAATAGACTCTGCTACGGCGGCAGAATATCGGAACGTCAGAAACTAAAAAGCACACCATAGAATTAGGTGTGCTCATCATATTTATCGGCAAAAAGCCAACTAGAGGCGATGCCGCTTTTTCATTGCTTAACAGACTTACGCTTTAAGTTCGTGATGATGTTAACTAAACTTTATCGCGCTTTACTGTTTAAGCTATAGGGTCTTTGCTCAAGCACTTTCTAAAGTACTTGATATAAAACTATTTTTTTACTTGAGATTGGTTGCGTTTGTGTTGGAACCAAAAACGCTTACGACCATTTGAACGAGTCATAGTTATCCTTCTTATTTTCGTGTCTATCCACTTACTCAATATAGAGTATAAATGTGACAGATTTATATAAGCAGTTAATAACCTATTTATCTTGGCGTTAAGTTCGAGTTTGCGGTCAAACAAACCGAGATCAATATCTCACAGAGAGAGATCTATATCGAAAAATACGGTGAACAGAATTACAACAGGACTTGAATGCTAACGCAGGAGGGTCAGGTGGTTAATTTTTCACACTTCATCATCGGTGAAGTTTTATAAATGAGTTACTTATGCTTTCTTATTACGCAAGCAACCTATTTGCTTACGTTGATACAAAACAAGCGTCAACTTAAGTCAACGCTTGCTGATTTCTAGCTCTGATTTTGATCTCAGAAAACTAAAAATGAATTATTAAGCAGGAACAACGTTCGCAGCTTGAAGACCTTTTTGGCCTTGTTCTACTTCGAAAGAAACTTTTTGGCCTTCTTTCAAAGTTTTGAAACCTTCAGAAGCGATTGCACGGAAATGTACGAATACATCAGCACCACCGTTGTCTTGAGTAATGAAGCCGAAACCTTTTTCTTCGTTAAACCATTTAACGATACCAGTTGTTTTAGACATATTATGTCCCTTATCTTGTGTGCAATAAATGCAGTTCATTAATAATGCCGCGATATGCGACGGGTGCTGCGTTGAACGATTTAATGTTTTATTAAGCGAAGGGAAAATCTAAGAACAAAAACATAACTGTATTTGAGGATTCTACTTTTACTAAATTGTTGCATTAATCACTCTTATCAACAGAGCGAGGTAGATATTACAGGGTTTAATTCAGATGTACACCTATTTCGTGAAGAATATTAAAAATAAATTAAAAAAAGGTGACATAGGTGGCAAAAATCTTTATGAATCAGCCACCTAAAAACTATTTTTCGTCAAAAATTAAGCCAGTTGTTGCAAAAGCCAAGCTTCAACTTGTTGAAGTTCTTCATGTTTATCGACATGTTTGTTTTTAACTTCTTGTAAAGCTTCTTTAATCCCTTGAGCATTGTAAACTTTTCCCGATAACGCTTGTTGCAAATCCTCCAACGGCGCAGGATCAAGACTATCCGTAAACACTTGCACTTCTTCAATATGCGCTTTCTTTATATTGAAATGCAGCTCTACCCCACCCCAAACAAAGCGCTCATCAACTTGATGGCTAAATTCCGGTGTATTGCCAAAGTTCCAATGCCAATCCTTCTGTTTGTGATAAGTGGCTTCAAAGTTTGGTAAATCCGGCATCGCCTGTTCGGAGATAAACTCAGCTTCCACTTGTTCACCATAATAAGCAAAAAAAGCATTCTGAATGGCATCGCATAGCACTTCATGAGTAATGCTTGAGTCGATATCATTCAAATTAATCACTCGAGATCTGACAGAAGTAATGCCTTTGGCTTGCAGTTTTTTCGGATCAGGATTTAAATAATCGGCCAAACGCGTCATATCCGCATTTAATAAGATCGTCCCATGATGAAAACCACGATCCATTGCTTCTCGATAGGCTGAGCCAGAAAACTTACGCTCGCCTTCATCGGTATCGACCACGAGATCATTACGACCTGTCGCTTTTCCTTTAATACCAAGTTGAGTTAATGCATCAAGTACAATTTGCGTTGATACAGATTTATCGTATCCCGGCTTACCCGCCATAAAGGTAAAGTTACTGTTTCCTAAATCATGAAACACCGCACCACCACCACTTTGTCGACGTGCCAAGGTGATCCCATCTTGTTCCATACGCTGCGTATTACACTCTTTCCATGGGTTTTGCGCACGACCGATAACCACCGTATTGTCATTACGCCACAAAAACAGCACTTTCTGTTCTGCACTCATAGAACGAAAAATAGTGTCTTCTACTGCTAAGTTAAATAAAGGGTTCGTTGACGTTGAATACAATAATCGAAGAGATGACATGGTAACTCACTCAAGAAAAACAAAAGGATAAAGCAAATTTATACAATTCTAGACTCGATAGCCAATTATTTACTTATCTGTATTAATTTACTTTACAAAATTTCTGGAAACTCTAATGATAAGCTCGTATCGCCAATATAAGACCATTGCCAAGGAGCTGATTGTGCCAATCTTACCTGAGTTATTGACCCCCTTTATTGACCAAGGGGTAAGCTATCAACCTCATCAATTTGATATTCCTTTGGATCATAACGACCCACAAGGCAAGGCTATATCGATTTATGCTCGAGAAGTGGTACGTCTTGATAAACAACATGCCAATCTACCTTGGCTCGTATACTTTCAAGGTGGCCCCGGCTTTCCTTCCCCAAGAGCCGATGCACAATCAGGCTGGTTAAAAGCGGCATTACTGCAATACCGCGTCTTATTACTTGATCAACGCGGAACCGGCTTCAGTACTCCTATCACTCATCAAACATTAGCGAATATGAGTGCGGACGAACAATATCAATATCTGCAACATTTTCGTGCTGATAGCATAGTTAAAGATGCCGAATGGATTCGTCGCCATTTTAACGTCGAAAAATGGGCAATTATTGGTCAAAGTTTTGGTGGGTTTTGTTCACTGACTTATTTATCCTTTTACCCACAAAGCCTATTAAAATCCTATATTACCGGAGGCATTCCAGATCTTTGTGGTCATGCAGATCAGGTCTATCAAGCCACCTATCAACGAGTAAAACAAAAAAACCAACGCTTCTTTCAGCAGTTCCCACAAGCCCAAATGTTATGCCAACGCATTGCAGATCACTTACTGAATCATCATGTGACTCTACCTAATGGTCAACATTTTACCGTTGAACAATTTCAAACCATTGGTATCAACCTAGGTCGAGGGCATGCCGCCTTGCCGATGTACTATTTATTAGAAAGTGCATTTGTCGAGGTGGCTGGACAGCCCACATTAAGTTACGCATTTTTACAGGCGATGCTCAATGAACAGAGTTATCAAACCAATCCTATTTATGCCTTGCTGCATGAATCCATCTATTGTCAACCGTTTGCTAAAAATGAACAACAACAAACGCAATCAGCGTGGTCGGCCCAACGAGTTCGCCAACACTATCCCGAATTCAATTATCAATCAGGGCAAGAGTTTTATTTTACAGGAGAGATGGTTTACCCATGGATGTTTGAACAAATGGCCTGTCTTAAACCACTACAATCTGCTGCCGAAAAACTGGCGCAAAAACCAGATTGGCCAGCCTTGTATGATTTAGAGGCCTTAAGCCATAACCAAGTCCCGCTCGCCTGCGCCACTTATGTGGAAGATATGTATGTCGAATTTGATTATTCTCGTCGAACACTGGCCATGATACCCAACAGCCAAGCTTGGATGACCAATGAATATGAACATAACGGTTTGGGTATTGATGGCGAAAATATATTTGAACGCTTAGATCAAATGCTTCAACAACTGGAACAGCAAATACAATAATAAATACTGTGATTGTAAATAAGGATATCGCGATGCACACCAAAGTATTATCAAACCTTAATAACCACATGGCCGTCCTCGTTGAGCTCTTACAAGATTGCGTAACGAGTGGCGCCTCAGTGGGCTTTTTACCACCAGTCGATACGCAAACTGCTCAAGACTATTGGTTAAGCGTTGAAAAAGATCTCCAATCCACTCCTTGTTCACGGACTTTAATTGGCGCGTTTATCGAGGAACAACTCGTCGGTTGCGTGCAATTGGCTTTCACGAATAAACCCAATGCACAACATCGAGCTGAAGTTGAAAAATTAATGGTACACACTCGCCACCGCGGTAAAGGGATCAGCAAAGCGTTACTCAATCATTTAGAGGAAGAGGCCCGTGTAGCACAAAAACATCTGTTAGTGCTCGACACTCGTGTAGGAGATTTAGCCGCCGACTTATATCGAAAAATGGACTTCACTGAAGTGGGGCAAATCCCCGACTTTGCTTTAAGTGCAAGCGGTCAATTGGATGGTACCATTTATTTTTATAAGATGTTGTAGGGTGAGCCTTCGAACTACTCCCCATACAAATGGCGACATCTGCGTTCAAGAATCACCGCAGTTATTAAAATGCTATTTGTTATTAAAGCACCATTTGTTATTAAAGTGCCATTTTGTTCATTCATTTTGGCACTTTGCCTTCAACTCAAACAATAACTCTTATCGTTAAAGGCGATTTTTTTCATTCTTCAAAGCAAGTCAAATCTCTTATACTCAATTTAACTGATTGTTATTTAGTATGATAAGAGTTAATTATGTCTGAAAATATTCGTATCCGAGCTTTAGAAAAAGATGACCTTCGATTCATTCATAGCCTCAACAATAATCGTAGTGTTATGTCCTATTGGTTTGAAGAGCCATATGAATCCTTTATGGAACTCGAAAGCCTGTACGTTAAACATATACATGACTTAAATGAACGTCGTTTTATTGCTGAAAATAGCGATCGTGAGCATGTAGGGTTAGTCGAATTAGTCGAAATTAACTACATTCACCGTACCGCAGAGTTTCAAATTATCATCGCCCCTTATTTCCAGGGGCGTGGTTATGCACGAGAAATGATCGATCTGGCCGTGAATTACGCTTTCAAAATATTGAATGTGAATAAATTATATCTGCAAGTATCTGATGAAAATGAAAAAGCAGTGTATTTATATGAAAGTTACGGTTTTAAACGTGAAGGGTTACTCATTGAAGAGTTTTTCATGAATGGTCAATATCGTAATGCGATTCGTATGTATATGTTGCAGCGAGATTACATTCAGCGCCAACAAGAACCAAGCGCGATCAATGCCGTAGAATAAATCTTACACTAGATTATTTGTATGTAATGCGCATCTTGAGCAACCAGATGCGCATTCTTGTTTAAGCCTCAATAACTATTATTTTATACCTGAATATCTATTATTTCATACATCAAGAGTTATTGTTTCATGCCTTCATACATGGCGTTGACTAAGGCATTATCATCCGTATCTCCTGTTAACTCCCAAGCAAAAATACCCGCTAATCCATGTTGTTTCACCCATTGCGCTTTTGCTTTTATTGAGCGTGCATTGTCATAAGAGATATACACTTTCTTTTCAGGGTTCCATAAAAATGGCGCTTCGGATGCCTGATCATAACCTTGTTGATAGCCTTGTTGCTTAGTGTAATTTTTCATGAGATCCCAATACATAAAGTAACCTGGCTCAGCGGTTCCAAAGGTTGCCCCTTTCTCCGATATTAAATCCGAACTAGGAAGCTTGCCGTCAAATTTTTGTGTCCCCTCCCAACCTCGACCATAAAATGCTGCGCCCATCACTAATTTATTGGCAGGAATACCTAATTCCATCATTTGGTTTAAGAAAACATCGGCGCCCATTCCCCACCAACTGCGATCAGTGGCATGTAAATTGGTTAAATGGCCCGTCTGTTGGCCCCAACCACCGAGGAAGTCATAGGTCATTGCAAACATATTTGTCATATAAGGTGATACCGCTTGCCAATCAATTTGCGCCGCTTTGGGCCCTACCCCAACTGCCGATGATAACTCGTATTGACGTTGGGTTTGTTGAGTCAAGGAGTTCAACTCTTGGCGAATCGCCTTAATTAAATAAGTAAAAGCTTCTTTTTCATCGGCTTTCTGTTTATCGGTTAATTTAGTTTCCTCATTCCAAGGAGACGTTGTCAGCCCGCCACCACCGGGGTACTCCCAATCAAGATCAATACCATCAAAAAAATCATATTTTGCGATTAACTCAACGGCAGTTTTCGCAAAATGATCCATGGCTTGTTTACTTTGGGCCATTGCATGGAAGGGTTCCGACATGGTCCAGCCACCAAAAGAAGGCAATATAGTCAAATGAGGGTGTTCCGATTTGAGTTGAGCTAACTGCGCAAAGTGACCTTTGTATTCAACCGGGACTTTAACCGCTCCAAAATCGACTTCTAACGCCGATTTCTTGTCCACCACAATGGCTGTGAAAGGCTCTTTATCTTTACATTGCTCATTCACTTGTGCGATGACAGACTCTCCAGCACCAGTATGGGGCCCGCACATACTTAAAAAGGCGTAAATAATGTGAGTCAGTTTATCTGCCGGAATATCTTTTACGGTATACGGGTGTGCTTTGTTTTCATATTGCCAGTCTGCAAAATAGCCAGCCACGACTGAGGTCTCACTGACTGGAGTCTCACTGGCAATTGAAAAATGACTGACACCAACCGCCAAATAAGAGGCAATCAATAGTGATATCGTTTTTCTCTTCATTGCTCATTCCTTTTAAAGTACATGACCACACTAAAATAATCTAAATTTAGAGGGGGGATTGTAGGAAAAATACATTTTATGAATGCACTTCAAAGAAATATTGCTCCAACGTAAGAAGTTCTTTAACGATTACGCAATCGTTTAGCAAAAAAAAAGTGAGATCCAAACGTCTTTTTAAGCAGTGTAAGTTGACTTAGCTCGGTTATATTTCGAAGATGAATAAACGCTCAAGCCATAAATGGCAACGCTTGCCATTCCATTACAATTAAGCTTGAGTGCTTTTCAAAATATCATTTACCTTTCATTATTAAATAGGGTTATACATGAGTAGTAAATTAGAACAACTTCGCTCGCTGACTACCGTTGTTGCCGATACAGGTGACATTGATGCCATTGCTAAATATCAACCACAAGATGCCACCACTAACCCGTCGTTAATTTTAAAAGCTGCTCAAATTCCCGCTTATTCTGCTCTTATTGAGCAATCGATCGCTTACGCCAAAACCCAAAGCAATCAACCAGAGCAACAAGTTCAAGATACTTGCGACATGTTAGCCGTCACGATTGGTAAAGAGATTTTAAACGTTGTCCCAGGACGCATTTCCACTGAAGTCGATGCTCGATTATCTTATGACACCGAAGGCAGCGTTAAAAAGGCTCGTCAATTAATCAAAATGTACAATGAAGCGGGTGTTTCTAATGATCGTATTCTGATCAAACTGGCTTCAACATGGGAAGGGATTCGTGCTGCTGAAATTCTAGAAAAAGAAGGCATTAACTGTAACCTAACGTTGTTATTCTCCTTTGCACAAGCAAGAGCGTGTGCTGAAGCAGGTGTCTACCTTATTTCACCATTCGTTGGCCGTATCATGGACTGGTATAAAGCAAAAGAAGGCCGTGAGTTTAGTGCCAGTGAAGACCCTGGTGTGAAATCAGTGACCAGTATTTATAACTACTACAAACAACATGGCTATAACACCGTGGTTATGGGCGCAAGCTTCCGTAATACCGGTGAAATTTTAGAGCTTGCAGGTTGTGACCGCTTAACTATCAGCCCACAGCTTTTACAAGAGCTTGCTGACAGCGAAGGCAAAGTAGAAGCAAAATTAGTCCCTACTCAAGAAAAAGTCACACCGCCTGCGAAAATGACTCACGCAGAATTCCTGTGGGAACATAATCAAGATCCAATGGCCGTTGAAAAGCTGGCAGAAGGTATCCGTGCTTTTGCGGTTGACCAAGGAAAACTAGAAGAGATGATTTTAGCAAAACTATAATTTTCTCTTTCCTTTAAAACTATAAGCCTAACACTGAAATACACACTCGCTATGTCTCTATTCAGGTTGGGCTTATTTTTAACATCTTGTTTTGCTCGCCTTATTAACGTTATAAATCCACGATACTAATTACACGACCAAACACATCACTCTTCAATGGTTCTACTTTCTATCTAACCTCAAATTTCTATTTATTTTCAAATTTCTATTTATCTTCAAGTTTCTATTTAATCTTAAGGGTAGATTAGAGCTATCTCGTTGCTGTTTATACGCCATGATGACCATTATCATGCTGTTGGTCAGCTAAAAGCAGTTGAGTAAATTCGTCTACCGGTATAGGACGCATAAACAAATAGCCTTGGCCATATTCACAATCACGCTCAGCTAAAAACTCGAACTGTTCCTGTGTTTCAATGCCTTCTGCCACAACGTGTAAATGTAGAGCCTTCGCCATCGCAATAATCGCACTGACTAGCTCTCTATCTGATTTTTCACGACCAAGATTGCAAGTAAAAGTCCTATCGATTTTTAATCGATCAAATGGAAATTTTTGTAAATAACTTAAAGCGGAATAACCCGTTCCAAAATCATCAATGGTTAACAATGTGCCCATTGAGCGTAATTTTTCTAACATTGCTAGCACGCCATCGTCATGATCAAACAATAAGCTTTCAGTAATTTCAATATCCAGCTTTTCTGGAGGTAATCCAGATTGCGCCAACGCACTATTGATTAACTCAAAAAGCTTGTCATGATATCGAAATTGTACGCTCGAAACGTTAATTGATATATGAATCGGTGAAATCGACTGCCATTGCGCCGCTTGAAGGCATGCTGAATTCAGAGCAAACTCACCTAATTGATGAATTAAGCCATTTTTTTCCGCAAGGGGAATAAACTCATCAGGGGCAACAAAACCAAATTGCTCATCATGCCAACGCATTAAGGCTTCAGCACCAACGATCTTTTGAGTCTTCAAATCTATAATCGGTTGATAATAAAGTTGCAATCGCTCTGCGGTTAATGCTTGTCTCAAACGGCTATCTAAGGCAAGTGAACGCTCAAGATCAATATTCATCTTGGCACTATAAAAATGAAAAGCATTCCGCCCACTTTCCTTTACTTTATACATTGCTGTATCAGCGTTAGCGAGCAATTGATGGCTATTTTCAGCATCATCTGGGTAAATAGAAATGCCGATACTAATAGAGATAAAAAATTCTTTATTACCCCACGAAAAAGGCAAAGAAAACACATCTAATATCTTTTTCGCAAACTCACGAGCCCATTCCATTGAGATTAAGTTCGGCTTTATCAATAAAAATTCGTCACCACCAAACCGTGAAAGAATGTCAGCCTCATCAATCAAGGACAAAATTCTTTTGGTACTTTCACGTAAAACCTTATCACCAGCCAAATGCCCTAATGTATCGTTGATTTGCTTGAAACTATCGAGGTCGATAAACATAATCATCAGCTGTGAGCCATGGGCTTTGGCATTCATTAATTCTGATTCTAAGAGCTCATTCCCCACTTTTCGATTGACTAAGCCAGTCAATGCATCATGGGTGGCTTGATAGGCCAATAACCTTTCTAACTCTCGTCGTTTATCGATTTCAATAAGCAGCTGATTATTTTTCTCTTCTAATACTAATTTTTTCTTATTATTTTCTGCAATCGTGGTTCTTAAAACTAAATTAGTACTGTTGATTTTGAAGATATAATACAAACCCGCAATAACAGGCACGGATAAAAACGCCAACGCAACCACAAACCAGCGAGAGGTAAATACATCTTTGGCTTCCAAAGATTGTACCCACGTTTTTAGCTTAAAGTTAGTTTTTGCAATTGGAATCTCAAAACTAAGGCTGTTATCTAAATAATTACGAATATAACCGAGGTTATCCGAGAATGAATCCCAAATAAAAAGATCACCTAAATCCGTTTGTAAAATCATGCGACTATAGGTATCGGAGTATTCTTTTGATGTCGCTAATTCAATAATAACCGAGTTATTCACATCAACCAGAAGAAAGCCCACCGTGTTGTACTCATATTGTATTGGGCGCACTAATTTTAAGTACACACCACGACGACTTTTCACTGGATAAAATTTGCTTTTACCCATTGAAATACTTCGATATTCAGACACATCCATCATTTGTGGATGGTGCTTTTCCGTGGCGGTGATCACCTTACCAGCATAATCGGTCAGTATAAAGTTGGAATAAATAGGTTGTTCATTGACCTTTGCATTAAGCACTATGTTCGATAAATCACGAGTTAACGTATTTAAGCTGGCCCCTAAACCATATTTATATGACATCCCTGCCGCCAAATTAGCAAAAAAGGTTTGCATTGACTTACCCTTTGCAAGGTAATCAATTTGTTCTTGAGTGCTAGTAAAAAAATTATCTAAATCGGTAGCGTAACTTTCAATTTTTAGCTGAATTTCTCTTTGCTGAGATTCCTTTAGACGCGTTTGTCCCAAGCTTGCCACGGTAAGAATCAGGGCTAAGTAACACCCAAGGATCACCGCACCTATAATTAATAACTTTTGGCTAGAGAGCCTTTTTTCATTCATGATGTGGAAAGAATTCCATTAAAATAATCTTGGTAAAAATCAAATACCGAGGGATAGTATTTTTCAACCAACTTCTGGTAACGCCCATCTTTTTTTATGATTTGCAGATACTCATTAAATGCGGCTCTAAGTTTAGGAGAATCTTTACGAAATGCAGCAGCCATCGTTTGCTCCTCTGAAACAGGCCCAATCACTTTGATTTTCCCAGGCCATTTTTCTAATGCAATTAAGGTGTCAGGCACATCAAGCAAGGTGCTTTCTGCATCGTTATTTAAAATCGCAGGAACCATTTCATTCAAGTTACGCTCTTCTGACGGTAAAACAACATTCGCCTCAGTTTCATATAAATTGTAAAGATTCGGGTCTAAACAAGAATACTCTAGCGCTAATACATCCCTACCCTTGATTAAATTTCTAACAGTTTGGATATCATCTTGTAATGAACCGGAAGGTTTTATCGGCCTTAAAGTCGAATTAGTAACGGACACCAACCAAACTGCTGAAGGAAAATAATCGTCTGAAAAATCAATTAATTGAGAACGCCAATCTAAAATTGTCATTCCATTCGCTATAATATCACCTTCAATATCAACTTTATCTCCAATATGAAATTGATTATTGAAATATTGAATATCTTTACCGGTTAATTTACCAATCGCATTATTCCAAGTTGCAGGAACATATTGGTATCTAACCCCAAGCCATTGGGCAAAACCTTTTACAAGATCAACATCTAAACCTGAGACAGATTGGTAGTCATTACCATGAATATAGGCAATAAAATTAGCATAAGGTACACCTATATGTCTTAATACGCCTGATCGTTTAATTTCATCGAGATCTTGAGCAAAAGAAAAAGGACTTATACTAAATATAAGTATTAAAAATAACTTGGATAACTTGCGTCTATGATACATCTATTTCCTATCCGCGATTAATGAGCTTAGGGGCTATAAAATAGCCCCATACTACTTATACCATCTCTAAGTATAACTCTTTTATTGATTTAACTAGACCAACCACATCATCTTGATCATTGTAGATATGGGTTGATATTCTGAGTGCATGGCTATCTTCTGTATCATCTTTGTACAGTTTAAAGTCTGTTGTCCTAATGGTATAGCCATATTCATTACGTAAACGATCTCTAAATTCAATTAAACGCTCATTATCCGTCAATTCAAATGGATTAAAAGAAGTAATGCCACTACTTAATTCCGTTTCATCTGGTGAGAAAATGTACGCATCTGGTAGCGCTTCTTTTAACAATTGCTTACATAGAGATGATAAATTTAAAATGCGTTGCTCAATATACTCACGACCAATCTCATCCCATAATGCACAACTATCCGTCAACGCTTGCTTAGCAGGATAATTATCGTTCCCTACATATTGTAACTGGGTCTGCAATCCATAAGCCGTGACTTCAGATAAAGAGGAATTAATCGGCCAAAATGGATTAACACGATCAGACCAATATTCACTTAATCGCTGCGCATTATCTCTGACATATAAAATCCCAGTAGCCCCGGCTCCACACTGCCATTTATGACCAGATGCCGCATAAAAATCACAATCAATATCATGCAAATCGAGCGCTAACATGCCCAGTGAATGAGCACCATCAATTAAAGTTGGGATAGCATATTGCTTCGCCAACTGACAGATTTTTTTTGCAGGGAGTCGAGTGCCGGTTTTATAAGTAATATGAGAAAATGTGATTAACCGCACCTGGCTGTATTGATTTAAAGCAGCTCTAAAGGCATCAAGGTAATCCTCTTCCGTAACTGATTCGCTTCCGGTATAAACCGGTAACTGAACTTCAACAACTTCAACTCCATAACGTTGTTTTACGACATTCAACGGAGAGGTTGCTGCGACATGCTCATGATGAGTCGTTAAGATCACATCCCCCTCTTCAAATTGCAGGCCATTTAATATGGTACACATTCCATCTGTCGTATTACGACTTAACACAATTTCAGAAGAGTAGGCACCAATACCAGGCGCTATCGTTTCTACCATCTGAGAAACATAAGGCCATGATCCAAACCGCTCATCCATATCCCAAGGGTATTTGGCGACTGTTTCATTATTTTTTTCGTATTGTTCTAACACAGACTGAGGCATCGACCCCGTTGTACCGGTATTCATATAAGTGGTACGCTTATCCAATACAAATTCTTTTTTAATCTTATTCCAAAATTTCTCATCAGAATTTTTTGATTGACCTTTTGACCACGAGTGGTTTGAAGCATTGGCAGATAAAGGAGCCAACCCTAATCCGGCCGTTATCGCCACTCCAGCTGTTGCCTGAATAAATTGACGTCGATTAATTCCATTCATTTTAACTTTTTGATTATCCATTTTCACTCCATGTTATACATATTAATAAAACATTAAAACCAAATTCATCCTATTCGAATTTAATATGTGAATAATACAAAAATAAGTATTTTTTATTAATTGAAATTTTTCCACTTTTAAAGAGATATTTCGCTTTAAAAACACCAAAAACTCATAAAATGACCAAAGAACATTTTAAAAATCTGGTAACCATATTAATAAAGCGGTTATGGTACGGCGTCTTCAATTTGATTAATAAGCTGACTTATTTGAGGGTTATTAGGTAATAACCTTTGTAATTCTTTTGCATAATATAATGCCAATGGATAATTGTTTGTTTCAAGATAATTTTGTGTAATTGCATAGGCTAAATCAGGACGGTCTTGATTAATGGCATACGCCTCTCGTAATACTTTTAACGCTTTTTCCTTTTGCCCTTGATCTTTTAACAATAACGAATAGGTATAACGGTAATCGACATTATCAGGTGCCAATTGAATGGCTTTTTCTAATGTAGGAATAGCTAACGGTTTTTGTTTGTTACGAACGTAACTCATTGCTTGCGCATAATATATTGACGCATTTTCTGGTGCAATGTTCAGGGCTTGAACTAAAATATCTTGCGCTTTTTGTTCTTGCCTTTTTTGGCGATAAACATCCGCTAAATTGACATAAGCAGGAATGAATATTGGCTCAATCTCAATCGACTTTTTAAAATGCTGCTCGGCTTCATCTAAGCGATTTAAGTTAATAGCTAAATTCCCCAAAGCGACATGAGCAAACCCTCGATCAGATTGATATTGTTGTACCTTCTTATATTCATTAAGCACTTCATTTAATTGAGAACGTTCTTGGGGTGTTAGTTTAGCAGAAGCGGCAAGATCAGGAATGACGGGGGCCAATGTGCGGGCGGCTTCGGTTCTTACTGACAGATTGTTATCTTGCAATAACGGGCTTAACATCTGCCATTTTTGCATGATTGGAAAGTTCTGTGCTGCGGCAATCGCTCCTAAGCGTTTTAATGGCTCCGTCTCTTTAATTGCACGAGTGATTGCTACCATGGCATTGTTATCGGGCAACGTAGCCATACGTTCTAGAGCCGATGCTCTGACAATATCTGGATACTGATTATCTTGAGCTATTTTGGATAACTCCGCACTGGTGGATAATGCACCATGATCGGCTTGATGGAAAATAGTTGCGTAATGAGGTGCGTTTATGTATGCGCTCTGTGGATACCACTTTTTCAATTGCTCAAGACTCCATGCTGCATCATTATCTTGATGACAAGCATTACAAGCATTCGGTGAACCGGTTGACAAGGTTAAATCTGGTCTTGGTACTTTAAAACTATGATCTCGTCTTGGATCGACTTGCATATAGGTTTTTGCCGGCATATGACAGTCGACACATTGATTGCCTTGAGTAAAATTGCCATGTTTATGATGGGCATCACTATCATAATCACTCGCCGTATGACATTGCGTACAGGTTTGATTTCCTTGTAATTTCAGCTTTCCAGAATGTGGATTATGACAATTGGTACAAGTTACCCCCTGTTCATGCATTTTACTTTGCATAAATGAGCCCCATACATACACTTCATCTGAGATTTGACCATCAGGGTAATAAATATCAGCACTTAATAGGGATGGCATGAAGGCATTGACGATATCTTGAGGGGAATGTCGATCCGCTAATTGTGAACGTCGAGCATGGCAAGTCGCACAAGTTTCAATTTGCTTAGAAGCCACCAAAGGTTGAACTGGCTCCATCTTGCCATCTTTATTTTTATGAAAAACTGGCGTTTGCTGTTTAATATTCACGTCATAGCCTTTATTGGCAATGCTATGATCACCTTTTGCCCACTGGATATGTTTTGACTCATCTCCATGACAGGCATTACAGCTAACATTTAATGCTGAATATTGAGGCTGATAACGCTTAGTTTTATCATCGTAATTCTTTTGGTAATCCGTAACATGGCAATCGGCACACATTTGGTTCCAATTTTGCCCCGGTTGCGTCCAGTGAAACGTATCGTTTGGCGCTTGATCAGGATGGACAACAAACCAACGTTGTCCACCATCTTGTTGAGCACGAGAGTCCCACGCAAAAGGAATGAATTGCCAACGGCCATTGCCAGCATCAAAAAGATATTGTTGTAAAGGTTGATAACCAAAGGTATAGAGGATATTGAGATGATGATGTTGGCCAGATTCATCAATGAAGTCCACCCACAACCTGTGTTCACTGTCCGTGCTGAACTTAGCTTGATGTCCTAAATAATCGATACTCGAACCATCAAACTTTCCTAGACTGGTTTCCACTGTCGCGACTTCCATCGCATGAAAATGATCCGATTGCTGCCAATCAGCCACTTGCTGTTGATGACAACTGGAGCATTGTTCATCAGGTGTTGAGGCATGGGCGCTCGCCAAAAAAAAGCCGCTGTTAGCCGTAAAAAACTGGCTACTCGTAACCAATAAAAAGCCCAAAAATATCATGATGAACCAAGGGTGTACTGTTTTTATCATGTAAAATCCATTTAGAGTATTGGCTAAGAGTACTCAATCCGATGAGTTATTCTGTTTTACGACGCTCCACCGCAATCTTTAATTGTTTTCGTAACCATTGATGAGCCGTATCGTTGGTTCGACTCGGGTGCCATATAATGCAAAACCCAAAATCAACGTTATCAAATGGCAATGGGGCAATTTTTACTTTATATAAAGATTTAAAATAATCGACCGTCGACTGAGGCAAAAGTCCAATACACTCCGTTTTCTCTATGACAGAAAGCATTTCAGGTGCGCCAGGCACTCGGTGGATAATTCTACGTTCATCAATATTATGTATATGATCGTTATTCAACAAACTTCTACGCACCTGCCAACGAGAAATCGCAATATGCTCTTCATTAAAAAACGCCTCTTTATCTAAATGTTGATGATTTAATCTTGGGTGAGTGTCACTATACACTACGCACCCCTGCTCTTTTACCAATAATTCATGTTTCAACATCGAACGAGAATGCGGAGCAATGCCTATAATCAAATCATAGCGTTGTAATCTCAAATCGGTTTCATAATCTTGGGTAAATAAAGGGTGGACTTCTAAAGAAATAAACGGCGCGGTTTGCTGGATAAGTTCAATTAAATCACTTAACCAATTAAATCCAAGGACGGATAAGCAAGCGATAGAAAAGGTTTTATTCGATGTTTTAGGGTCAAAGTTACGTGAAGAAGATAAAGTGCTATTAAAATTTGCCAAGGCGGCTTCAAAAGCAGGATAAATATCCATTGCAAAGGTGGTTGGTTCCACACCACTAATAGAACGATTAAATAACGGATCTTCATAGACTTCACGTAATCGCTTTAATGCTTTACTGACCGCGGGTTGACTAATAGATAATCTCTTCGCCGCTTTCGATAAGCTTTGCTCTTCATAAATGGCAACAAAGATCGGGATAAGATTCAATTCTGTATTTTTCATAGCCAACTTCAAAATAAAAATGCTTTCCTCATTGTACTGAAACTATCCAAACATAAAAGAACCGATTACGGTTTGTTGTCATGGTTTAATAAACATCAACGATAAATTTAATCTTCTTCACAATTATTCGTAATTATTTGTCATACCTATTTTTAATCTATTCACTATCAATATATTAGACGATAAGCACTGGTTGTTTTATCACCACCTTTAATTCAGATACTCTCAACAAGATCTTAATGCTTTGAGAGCTCTTTTAATTTTTTATCCAACTCTAATGGCGTCAATATCGATGAAGAATGTTGATGGTTAGGCTTTATTTTTCGCCATATTGACCGCCAATTCAAAGTTGCTGCATCATGCACAAGAGTTTCACCAATATCAGCCACCCCCTCATTAGCATTAAATGTATTACTCTTAGTTTCACGTTTTAATTTGATGTATAAAATCAATCGTGAACGAGCATAGTCTTTTTGTCGCACAGCACGTTGAAACTGCAAGAATAACGGTATTTCATGATGACGTAAGTAACGACGAATCATCAGCAATATCACGCAAAGCCCAATGACGATGAGCAAAAGGTAGGCCATCACTGGCCAATACGCTTTAATAAATGAGCTTGGTGTATGGGTTACATGAAAAGTCTTACCAGCTAATACCACAGTTTCTACTTTTTGGGTTTTGGTATTCCACCATTTGATAGTAAGTGCTGGAAAGCGAATATCGCCGCCCTGTTGAAGTACATAAACCACTTTATCCTGACGGCTGGAGAGATATTCTCCACGCTCACTGGTATCGGATAATTGCGCAGGGTCGGCATAGGCTTGGTACTGCGAACTAGAAGTACTGTTCAATGCTTGAGGCAACAACATGGATAACGCATTTTTCGCTTCAATATTAACAGTGCGAGTGATGGCATCTCCTACTTTCACTTTTTCGTTAGAAGTGAGCCATGTCTGTTTAATGCTGGCATCGGTAGCCGAAAACCATTGCTCTTTATCTGTTAAGGTTCCATCGGGTAAACGAGCATCAAAGGTCAATTTACTTGTCCAGATCGTCCCTTTGACTTTTTTAGCCTGATTTCCGGCTATATGGGTAGTCACAGGTAATGCAGGGATCGTATATTGTCCAGAATGTTGAGGATATAAGGTGATTTCCCAGCGTTGATGTGCCCAGGTTTGTCCATCACGTAAAGACGTATAATTTGTCGCTGAGGTTTGACGTTGTTTAGCGACTAAATTTGGTACATCGATATGACCAATGGTCGTTGAACCGACAAACCAACGTGGGGTGCTCACATCGATAATCAGTATGATTTGTTGGTTAACTGCAAACTCCTTTTGAACATGGTCAGCATCCGCACCTAACCACGTTTTTACTTCCACGACCTGATCGCTAATTTTATGGGTCTGTATTGCGCTCACTTTCTCAGATTGCGCCTGAGCCAATGAAGTTGTCAGCGCCATCATCAAAAGGCTTATCACCACCAGCCAACGAGATCTCTTCATTATTGTTCTCCTTGTGATGACGACGAAGCAGATTGGGTATCTGACGCCGACTTGGTGACAGTGTCACTGACTGCCTTTTGTTGCAACTGTAAGGCAAACTTACGACTCAAAAAGAATTTAGGATCCGCATCCACTTTTTTAAGCCATTTATTGGCTAACTCATCACTGCCCAAGATTTGCTCTGCAGTCAATTTTTCTTGTACCGTTTCTTGGGCTGAAGCTTGCTCATCGGCACCATCTCCTGTCTGAGGTTCATTACCAAGCTCCCGACTCGCTCCCGGCCCATCCGCAGTTCCCACTTGGCTTTTACTCATTCGGTTAATATCCTCAACAATCTCTTTGACGACGGCGAGGTTATGTTGCACCTTTTTCAGTAACTCTGGGGATAAATCCTCTTTTTGAGATAATTGAGTTAACAACCCTCTCGCGGCCACATATTCACGTTGATGCGCTAAAGCACTTGCCGCGTAATACAATCCCAAGTCCGATTTAGCTTCAATAAATTCGCTCTGAGCCAGTTTAAATTCCGCAGCATAATAGTAGGCAATCCCTTTTTTCATTGGATCCTCAAAATGCTTAGCAGCCTCTAAATAGTCTAATTGATTGAATAAACGCTGACCTTGCTGCTCAGGAGTAAGCCAAAGATCCATCCAAGATTGCGAAATTTTATCCCATAAAGATAATTCCACCACAGGGCTATTCTCTTTCGCTTTTAGATACACCGAGGCATGAGCTGAATGAGGAAGCATGCCAACGGTCAACGTGGCAATCAAACACCATTGCACTAACCAGCCTTTACGGAACCAAAATAAAATCAATACAGCAATCACAATAATGAGAGGATGACTCATATCTTTCCACGGCATTGCTGACTCACCATTAATTTGCATATTTCGCTCAATCTCATTATTCAAGGTTTGAATATCGCGATTATCCACGGTCACTTCAACCACCCGGCCGTGAGTTTTATCGGCTAATGTATGGAGTGATTTCATATCAATCGGGTTATTTGTGGCGACATCAGGATTCCCTGCCGCTAGAATCAATAATTGATATGGCTTTTCTTGAAAGAATTGTGCAAATTCCTCGATTGCTTTAGGCGTTACGCCATCGGTCACTAATAAAATGGTGCCGCCCAGAGCTCCATCCAATAAGCGGTCAACTACCGGTAAACTGGTCTCCGCAAATTTTCCGGCGGTCGGCATAATATCCGGTGAAATTGCCGCTAAAAATGGAGCAAACACTGCGCTATCTTGAGTTAAAGGCATGGCGGTATGAGCGGTGCCTGCATACACTACCAACCCGGTTTTTCCTCCCGCTCGTAAGGTTAATAGGTCACGAATTTTTTGTTTCGAACGTTCAAGACGACTGGGAGCTAAATCGCTTTCAAGCATCGATTCAGAATTGTCTAATACCACCACCATTTGGGCTTTATCTTCACCAAAGGGTGAGGCTTCTCTTTGCCATGTCGGTCCGGCACAAATGACAATCCCAATGGCAATCGAGATCGCGAGTAATTTAAGCGGCAGCTGTTTTTTCCATCCTTGCTCACCTATGGTCAAAGCACGTCGTAAATGTGGCGGCAAAATATCCGAAAACTCAGATTTTGCATCGTAATACCAACGTAAAAAAACAATGATGCCAAATGGAATAAAGCTCAATAACCACCATGGGCGAATGAAGTGAAACTGACTCAATATTTGTTGCCAAAGCAGTGAATCAAACATGCTCACCTCCTTTGGATGAGGCTTGAGACGCTCTATCGTGTGACTGGCTACGAATACGCTTTATTGTCATTAGAGTAAAGGCCAGTAAATACAACACCATGACGACAGCCATAAAATAATGTTGCAACGAAACCTTGGGACGATAAGTGGTACTTTCATACAATTTAGGCTCAAGCTGATTAATATCATCATAAGCTTTTTGTAAGCCATTGCGGTCTTTGGCTTGGAAAGCTTGTCCTCCGGTATCTTTTGCAATTTTATTAATCACATCCATATCCAGTGCTTGCTCCCCAACGGTAGTAGGATCTCCCATGGCAATAACATGAATACGCACACCTTTTGCCGCTGCTACTTTGGCTGCATCAATCGGTTCAACAAAACTGGCCGTATCATTGCCATCGGTTAACACAATCACGACTTTCTCCCTTTGAGCCGCCCCAGCCTCTTGAGAACTTTGTTCAAATGTTTTAATCGCCAGCCCTATTGCATTACCTAATGCCGTACTTTCACCGGCCATTGCCACTTCTGTTTGATCTAATAATGTCAACCATGCTTCATGATCTGCGGTGAATGGTGTTTGTACAAATGCCGCATCACCAAACAAAATCAAACCAAGCCGATCGCCTTCTCGCTCTTTAATGAAATCTTTTAGTACCGATTTAGCCGCATTAAGGCGATCAATACTTTTGCCATTGGCATCAGTAAAATCTTGTTCTGACATCGAACCTGATAAATCGACCGCCACCATCACATCTCGCCCCATACTTTTACGCACTTGTGGTTCACCAAGCATTTGTGGCTGAGCTAAGGCAATGACCACACATAACCAACTGACCAATAAAATGATTCGTTGCCACCAGCTAGGCTTCAACTGAGTTGCCCCTTCTGAAGGCTCTTCACCCAAAGCGTTAATCAATAAATCAAAAAACGGCACTTTAATGGCGGTTCGCTTTGTTCGATAAGCCGGAACGAACCAATAAACCAAAATGGGCAGCGGTAATACCCAAAACCATTGTGGGCTGATAAAATCTAACGAAGAAGTGATCATTGACCTCTCCCTAAATGGTGATACTGAAGCCAAGCTAAGCAATAATGTTTGAGTGCTTGTTTATCCGATTCCGTCAACGCATATTGAGTCGAGGTCAACGAGGCCAGCCAAGCTTGTGCTAAAGGCGGCGCTAATTGAATCGGGCTACGCATTGGATAAGTCGTCAAGGCCATCACAAATTGCTCACCATAAAGTGCTTGATGCTGAGCATCTAAATGCCCCATGACCCGTTTAATAATGATAAATAATTTATATTCGAATTTAGGATCATCAAGAGGTAGTGCGGTGGTGACTTTTAGTGCTTCCATACGATAACGATTAAGCCACCAAGAACGCGCTTTTTTATAAGAAAAGTACATCACGACCAACAACAAAATCATGGCTAGAATTTTCCAACCCAGAGTTTGAGGAAACCAGCTAACATGGTCGGGTAAGCCGACTTCTTCTAACCCTTTTAAAATATAAGACCTTGGTGGTTCAGGTTGTGTCATGCTGGACCTCCAATTGAACGCTTAAATTGTTTAACGTGCTCACCGCTAGTGTCCAGTTCAATCACAGGCATGGCATTCATGGCCATAATTTTAATCAACTGGTCACGCTTTAAATTCGTTTGAGTTGTTAAACTTTGATTGGCAGCGCTAACTTTATGATGGGTATCTAAGCTTAATTGATAATGTCCATCACCAATCACCCAGCGATTTTTAGCAATATTTTCCGGTAATGACGCTTCCATAGGGTCCGCTACTAAAATGCTTAAGACATCATTATGTTGCTGTAAATGCTGCAAACGTTTGATGTCCTGCTCTGTCGTGTCATGCCAATCACTGATGATTACAATCGTTGCGGCTTTAAGCTTTAATTGAGCCAGACTTTTAATCCATTCGCTAAAAGTGACTTGTTGAGTATTTTTTGAATCGACATTTAAGGCTTGGTTACGTTGCGCTAAATAACGAAGTTCGCGTAATAAATCATTTTGCGAACGCTGCGCTTTGTGATAAATCAAATGTTCGGGCGTTGCAAAGCTAAATCCCACTCGGTCGTTGTCTTTAATCACTCGCCACCCGGTCAGTGCAGCAATTTCAGCAGCAACCACCGACTTCATGACATTCACCGAAGAAAAAAACATCCCACTGCGTTGATCGACCGCAACAATCACATTGCGATCTTTTTCTTCGGTATACATTCTAACGTGTGGCTTACCAGTTCGAATGGTCACTTTCCAATCGAGATTTCGAATATCATCACCTAATTGATAATGGCGTAATTCTTCAAAGTTCAACCCTCGCCCACGAAAACGTGAATTATGCCGCCCCGCCAACGCCGTCCCCGCATTCATTTTGGGTAAAAAGCTAAACGAATGAACTTGGGCTTGTAAGCGAACCAAACGCGAAAATTCACAATATATTCTTGAGTCAAGACCTTGCGTTGCCATAGCGCCTCTCTTAACCGATCGTGACTGTATTCAATAATTCATCAATGACTTGCTGATGAGTCACACCGTCGGCTAGCGCATCATAAGAAAGGATAAAACGATGTCCCATGACCATAGGTACTACGGCGCGAATATCATCCGGAATAACATGATCACGACCGGCAAGCCAGGCCTGCGCTCGGGCACATTTGTCTAACGCAATAGAGGCGCGGGGACTCGAGCCAACTTGAATCCATTTTGATAGAGAAGCATTGGGGTAATCACTTGGTGAACGGGTCGCCATAATCAAATTAACGATATAATCTTCCGCCATATCCGAGACTTCCACCTTAGCAATTTGCTCGCGAGCATCAAATACCGATTGGATATCAAACGGGGTAGCGATTATCGAATCTGATTGAGACTGTTGCGCTCCCTTTTCTTCATGACGCACCAAACGAATGATCTCTTTTTCTGCTGAAGCGTCAGGGTAATCGACGTCGACTTTTAATAAAAAACGGTCCATTTGAGCTTCAGGTAATGGGTAGGTTCCTTCTTGCTCAATCGGGTTTTGCGTGGCAAGTACCATGAATAATTCAGGTAATTGATGCGTTTTGTCACCGACGGTGATCGTTCCTTCGGCCATCGCTTCTAATAATGCCGCTTGAACTTTTGCTGGTGCACGGTTTATTTCATCGGCAAGGACAATATTGTTAAAAATCGGCCCTGCTTGAAAACGCAATTGATGTTTACCCTCAACTTCTTGATAAAGCTCGGTGCCGGTCACATCCGACGGTAGTAGATCCGGAGTAAATTGAATGCGGCCAAATTGTGTTTGTAACACATTGGCTAGCGCTTTGACTGAGCGAGTTTTAGCGGTGCCCGGCAATCCTTCCAACAAAATATGCCCACCAGTCAATAACCCCAATATTAACGAATTGACCACATGGGATTGGCCTACAACGGATCGTTCAACCTGATCCTTCAGTGTTTGTATTGAATCATGTGTCGTTGTCATAAAATCCTCATCATTATGATCTACCAATAACTAAGATATGTACCAATAACTAAGATATGTACTATTAATTAGTATATGTCTAAATTCACATTACCAAGGGTTATATTGCTTATAAACTTCATAGAGTTATGGTCACTATCATACTTATAGTAATAAGTATTCCATGTAGAAAAGCTTCAAAATAACAACAGAAGTTAGCTCTAAGCCACAAATTGAACAAATAAAGGACAAAAGTTCATAACTATTTAATATCAACCACTAATATTTCGTTAACGGATACATTACACTGATAAATGGAATTAAATATCAAAGTGTTAGTTGATATTTGTACCTAGAGTTTAACTCTACAATTTATGGATAAATGCTCAGGAGGATTCATGCATCCTATCTTAAAGAGAACATTCACCCTCGGGGCGGTACTCGCCTCATGTAATGCTTACTCAGCCACAGACAAACCAAATATCTTAGTAATATTTGGCGATGATATTGGTCAATCCAATATTTCTGCTTACACCATGGGACTGGTTGGCTATCACACTCCAAACATCGATAAAATTGCCAATGACGGGGTAATATTTACCGACTACTACGCCGAGCAAAGTTGTACTGCGGGTCGTTCAACCTTTATTACTGGCCAAACAACCTTGCGAACAGGGCTCGCAAAAGTTGGTCTTCCCGGGGCTGATGTGGGTTTACAAGACCGTGATGTCACTATCGCACAAATGTTAAAACCTTTAGGTTATGCGACTGGTCAATTTGGTAAAAACCACTTAGGTGACCGTGATAAGTTCTTACCAACCAATCACGGATTTGATGAATTTTTTGGTAACCTTTATCACCTCAATGCCGAAGAAGAACCCGAGCAACGTAACTATCCACAAGATCCAGAATTTAAGAAAAAATATGGCCCTCGTGGTGTCATTCACTCTTATGCTGACGGTAAAATTGAAGACACTGGTCCATTAACACGTAAACGTATGGAAACCATTGATGAAGAAACTGTTTCTGCAGCGATGGATTTCATGGAAAAACAAGTAAAAGCCGATAAGCCTTTCTTTGTATGGTGGAATGCCACCCGCATGCACTTCCGTACTCACGTCAAAGCCGAGCATCGTGATAAGCCTGGCCTAAACTCTCGTACTGAATACGCTGATGGCATGATTGAACATGATGGCCAAGTTGGAACCATCTTGAAAAAATTGGATGACCTAGGTGTTGCCGATAATACAATCGTACTTTACACCACCGATAATGGTCCGCATAAAAACTCATGGCCAGATGCAGCAAATAGCCCATTCCGTAGTGAAAAAGTGACTAACTGGGAAGGCGCTTACCGTGTACCCGCTATGATCCGTTGGCCTGGTCATATAAAACCAGGAAGCGTAGCTAATGGAATTGTCAGTGGTCTTGATTGGTTCCCAACTATCCTTGCCGCAGTAGGTCAAACCAATGTCAAAGAAGAACTACTTAAAGGTAAAAAAGTTGGCGACAAAACCTTTAAAGTACACCTTGACGGTTATAACCAACTTCCTTACTTAACAGGTAAAGCGACTGAATCACCACGTAAAGAGTTCTTCTACTTCAATGATGATGGTCAACTGGTTGCCCTTCGTTATGAAGATTGGAAAGTGGTCTTCATGGAGCAACGAGCAAAAGGAACCTTATTAGTCTGGGCAGAACCATTCACTCCATTACGTACACCTAAACTATTCAACCTACGTTCAGACCCATATGAAGAAGCCGATATTACTTCTAACACTTATTGGGACTGGGTATTGGATCATGTTTATCTATACGTACCAGCACAAGCTTACGTGGCAAAATTCTTAGAAACTTTCAAAGAATTCCCGCCAAGCCAAAGCCCTGCATCATTTAACCTTGATAGTGTAATGAAAAAACTTCAAGAAGCGCCAACGACGAAATAATAATTCGTTGTTTAAGAACATTGAGACAAAAAGGTCATGATGAATATCATCATGACCTTTTCTTTTATCGATAAATATAGGAATAATGATTAATTCAGCGCCACTTCGACATCCGAGCCAATTTGACAAGAACAGGCCAAGACAAAGCCTTGCTCTAATTCTTCTTCGGTTAAGGTCGCGGTACTAGTGCGAGTATATTCCCCTTGCGTAACTTTACATTTGCATGAGCCACAAATCCCACTACGACATGCCGCAATTACAGGTACTTTAGCCGCTTCCAAGGCATCAATCAGGACACTACCCACTTTGACTTCGACTTGCGCATCAAATGTTGGAACAAAAACACTCGCTTGGCTCAATGCCTGTGCTTTGTCAGCTAAACCTTGTTGTGTGACTTCGGGTTGCTCAGATTCGGCCGGAGTAAAACTTTCTTGATAGAAATAGTCCATGTTCATACCCAGCGCTTGGAGATTTTCTTGCATCGCCGCCATAAAACCAACTGGCCCACATAAGAATGCACTGCGATCTGCAATATCCGGGCAATATTGTTTGAGCGCTGCTTGAGTTAAACGCCCTTCGAGGTAATGACTACCTTTGGCATCTTCAAGCATCACATCTAAATGAAAACGCTCATGTGAGGCCGCCATTTCAAGTAATTCTTGATGATAAATCACTTGATCCAATGCCGTAGCAGCATGGATAAAGTGAATATCAGTATTATCATTGTCATCGGCAAGCAAAGTCTTTGCCATTGACATAACCGGAGTGATCCCACACCCGGCACTTAATAAGACAATACGCTCACCGTGTGGTTGCTCTATATGAAACTCACCTGCCGGCTTTAATACTGATACAACGTGCCCTTCTTCTAGGCTATCGACAATATAATTAGATACTTTGCCATCAACAACTCGTTTGATGGTCAGTTGTAATTCGGTTTGATTAGGAATGGAGCTGAGAGAGTATGCGCGGTATTCCATTTTACCGTCAATCTCAATCCCCAAAGTAATGAACTGGCCAGGAATGAAATCAAAGCAAAGTGGCTCACCGCTCTCTGGCGCTAAGGTTACACTGACACTGGTTGAAGTCTCTGCCCATTTACGTTTGCAGATTAAAGATACAGCGCCATTGTCAGGCCATTGGAATGGATTCATTTTTCTCTACCGTTTGCTGTTTTTTTAATTTTAAAAACCACTCTAGAAAGCTTAATTATCAGGAGGTTCCCGTAATCTTGCTCCTAGAGTGGTATTAGCGCTATTTAAGAATTAGGCTACTTTCTCACCCAAGATAGTTTTTAAATCCGCTTCAACTGTTGAGATCCCACGTAGATCGAACTTCTCTTGCATGACCGCCATTAGGTTATCAGTTAAGAACGCCGGCTTAGTTGGACCGGTGTAAATACCTTTAATACCTAGCGCAAGAAGAGTTAATAGAACCACAATCGCTTTTTGCTCGAACCAAGAAAGCACTAAAGTAAGCGGAAGATCATTCACACCACAATCAAACTCTTTGGCCAAGGCAAGTGCTAATTGAATGGCTGAGTATGAGTCATTACATTGACCCACATCTAATAGACGAGGGATGCCGTTGATTTCACCGTGTTGTTCTTTATTGAAACGGAACTTACCACAAGCCAGAGTGAGAATTAGGCTGTCGTCTGGCGTTTGTTTAGTAAATTCATTAAAGTAATTACGTTCTACTTTGTCACCATCACAACCGCCCACTAGGAAGAAGTGGCTGATGTTGCCTTGCTTCACTTGATCGATAACCGCAGGCGCCGCTTCCATTAGGGCATTGCGACCAAAACCAACCGTGATCATGTGTTCAATTTCATCATGCTTGAAACCTTCTTGCGCTAATGCACAATCAATCACTTCAGAGAAATCATCACCCACAATGTGAGTCACATTTGGCCAGCCGACAATGCTACGTGTAAAGATGCGATCGTTGTATTGACCGACTTCTGGGTTAAGCAGACAGTTTGATGTCATTACGATTGCGCCAGGGAAGTTAGCAAATTCTTTTTGCTGATTTTGCCATGCGCTACCGTAGTTACCCACTAAGTGAGGGTATTTATTTAATTCAGGGTAACCGTGCGCTGGCAACATTTCACCATTGGTATATACGTTGATGCCTTTGCCTTCAGTTTGTTGCAAGATTTTTTCTAGATCATGCAAGTCATGGCCAGATACTAAGATACATTTGCCTTTTACGGGTTTAACGTTCACTTGAGTTGGCGCTGGGTGACCAAAGGTTTCGGTTTCACCACGGTCTAAAATTTCCATAATTTTGTAGTTCATCAAACCAATTTGCATAGAGCAATCAAGTAGTGCTTGAAGATCTTGCGGCTCAGAGCCTAACCAAGCCATGATTTGATGGTATTCAGCAAAAATTGCTTCATCTGTTTGACCAAGTACGCGTGCATGCTCCATATAAGCTGCCGCGCCTTTTAGACCATATAGAGATAATAAACGTAATCCCATTACATCTGGGTCAACCGTTTCATGACCGCGGTTTACTGCAGCAAGAGGCGCGTATTTTAATAATTCTTCACGCTCAGTTGGTAATGCAAATTGAGCCGCAGGGGTTAACTCAGGTAACGCTTCATTGGCTAAGGTCGCTGCCGCACGTACTTTTTCTTCTAGACGTAATTTGTATACATATGCTTGATTTGAAAATTCAACGATACGGTCTGCATCGAAGTTCACGTTAGTTAAGGTTGAGAAGAAAGCTTGTGGTGCCCACTCGTCCACTTCAGAATCAACGATGTCAAATTTGCGACCAAGTTCCGCCCAAAAAGACACACCTTGCAAAACATAGACTAAGATATCTTGCAGATCAGATACCTCACTTGTCTTACCACACATACCTTGTGCATAAGAACAGCCATCGCCAGCAGGGGTACGGATTGTTTGTTCACATTGAATACAGAACATAGTTTAAAGCTCCAGTGATTTATAAAAATACGGCCTACAAATTTAAGGCCAATAAAAACTTAATCACTATAAAGCACATACCGTGCCAACTTTTAACCTGTTGATATTTAAAGAAATATGTAAAAGCATAATGGATTGATTGATGTAGATAACACAACATTTCGATGTAAAAAAAACATCACGGAGAATAATAGGCATAAAAAAGCGCCTTTAGCCTGTAACAACAACAAGATAAAGGCGCTCATTGATTTAACACTAATTAGTTCAACACTATGGCGTTTCGGCGATCGCCACCACTTTATAATGTTCTGGTTTTAAGCCTAATATTTCTGGCAATGAAGTTCCTACCGCAATCGATGACCAAGTACCAACTATAATCCCGATAAACATGGCAACCGAGAAACCTTCTAATGGTGCGCCCCCAAGTAACCATAAGGCTGACACCGTCATTAATGTGGTTCCCGAAGTGATCATGGTACGGCTAAACGTCGCAGCAATGGCCTGATTGTTAATATCTGCGGTTTTTTCATCCGGCTTCAGACGTAATAGTTCACGAATACGGTCGGCAATGATGATCGAGTCATTCAATGAGTAGCCTAAGATCGCAAGCACCGCCGCTAACACCGTAAGGTTAAACTCCATTTGGCTCAGCGCAAAGAAACCTAAGACAAATACCACATCATGCAACAAGGCAAGCAAGGAGCCCAAAGCCAAGCGCCATTCAAAACGAACACTTAAATACCCCATGATGCAAAGCAGACATACCAATAACGCCAAACCGCCCTGATCCGCTAACTCTTGACCAACTTGCGGACCAACCACACTGGTATTAAGTACTTGAGTGTCACCATTTAATGGCGCTAACAAGCTTTCAATGGATACATTAGCGGTTTCCATATTGTCAGGAATGCTATAACGAATCACCCAGCGCCCCGGGCCTTCACTGGCCACAACACTGACTTTTTGTCCTAATCCGGCTTCAAGTAACGGTGTTAATTCACTGCTGGTGATGCGATGATCAACTTGCACTTCACTCACGACCCCACCGGTAAAGTCTAGCCCCCAGTTCAATCCTCGTGAGAAGATAAAGAACACCGCAAGACACATGACTAAAATTGATACTACACTGGTTCCATAACGCCATTGGCTAGCATTACGCATATTCATTAATTTACTCATGATTAAATTCTCACATTGCGACGGTTATCTTGACCCCATAACCAGTTAATAATGGCGCGAGAAGCAAAAATACCGGTAAACATACTCGTTACTAACCCAAGACCTAGTGTTAACGCAAAACCTTGGATTGGACCATTACCAATGTAATACAACACTATCGCGGTAATCATCGTGGTGAAGTTGGCATCCAAAATGGTGCTAGTGGCGCTACTAAAGCCACTGTTAATCGCCATTGCCAGACTATTCCCTTCTTGTAACTTGTCTCGAATACGTTCAAAAATCAGTACGTTAGTGTCAACGGCCATACCAACAGTCAATACCAGCCCTGCAATACCCGGTAAGGTCAACACCGCGCCAGGAATTAAGGCTAACAGGCCAAATAACATCACCATGTTGCCCAACAAGGCCACGTTGGCAATCCAGCCTAAACGACGATACCAAACCGCCATAAACAGCAAGGTCATGCCTAAACCTAACGCTAAAGCAGAAAAACCATTGGTGATATTTTCTGCCCCTAATGTTGGGCCAATGGTGCGTTCTTCCACAATCGTCACTGGTGCGGTCAACGAACCGGCACGTAGCAATAACGCCAAGCTTTGAGCATCTTGAATAGAGCCCGCTCCGGTAATACGGAACTTAGAGCCTAATGCCGATTGAATGGTCGCCACGCTAATGACCTTATTGGTTTGCACGACTTCACCACGTTCATTGCGAGAATACTCACTGTAGGCGGTTGCCATTGGCTTACCAATATGACCACCAGAGAAATCCGCCATCATCTTGCCGCCTTGAGCATCCAAAGTAATGTTGACTTCCGGCATACCCATTTCACCAAAGTTAGCGCGAGCATCGATAATATGTTCACCGGTGAGCACTGGCGATGAAGCCACTTTAACTAAGGTGCCATTTTCATCTGGGATGTTTTTGCCATTCAGCGCGGTATTATTCAGTACTTCATAAAACGCCAAACTTGCGGTTGCCCCAATCACATTTTTTGCTTGAGCAGGGTCTTGAACACCAGGTAATTCAATGCGAATACGATGTTCACCTTGTCTTTGTACCGACGCTTCGGTAATACCCAACTCTTCAATACGACTACGCATGATCTGTAAGTTTTGCTGTACCGTAATATTACGTAAATCCACACTTTCCGATTCTAAACGGGTCACCGAAAGATGACGTCCATCCGTATGAATTTTCCAACCGTTATATTCTTTACTAATAAAATCATGCAATTGTGAAGCTTGGTCGGCGCTCGTTAAAGTGACCGTTAACCCTTCAGGTGAAATACCACTAAATTTAGCGCGACGCATTTTTTGCTCAAACAGAAAATGACTAATGTCTTTTTTCAACTGATCCGTTTGCCCTTGATAGACAGATTGCATATCCACATCAAGTAAGAACTGCACCCCACCACGCAAGTCTAAGCCAAGCGAAATGGGTTTAAAGCCAAGATTGGTAAGCCATTGTGGAGCATTCGCCACTGACGCTAACGCCACTTGCACACCATTGCCTTGCCCTTGTTGGCCGAACATTTCCAGTAAGAGGTTTTTCGCCACTGGCATTTGATCTGGGTTGTCCAAAATCACCCAAGTGGTCGTATCATCTTGCTTAATTTCTTTTAACGCGATGCCTTGCTGGGTTAACTCGTGTTGCAGTCTTAATGGCTCAAGCTTTTTCTTTTGCGCCACTTCCAAACGGTTATCAGTGCCTTGATTGATTTGTAAGGCTGAGGACTCACCAAACCAAGAAGGCAAGGCGCTCAATAACATAATCACTAAAGTGACAATCAGTACTGCATATTGCCAGTAACCGTATTTATTTAAGGTACGCTTCGTGGTCGTACGTTTATGTTGTAAATTCATACTATTTACCTAGAAGAAGTTACTCATTGGCAACCAAAAGCCAATGAATTACTCATTTGTCGTGCCAAGACACCTTGAGAATATTAAATATATTCTTTAAATATCAGAAAGATATTAAGGCTATTGAGCAGCGACCTATTGATAGAACACTTTTATCATCATCAATGGAAACTCTATTTTCCGACGTCAAAACCATTGAGAACTGATGAAAAAAATGAGGATCATTTCAGCCAGCTTGAGCGAGTTTCCTCAGCGCCAAGCCGGGTTTGAATAAGAACTAAGCGTGGGAGTATTGCTGGGGAATGTATTGCAAATTGCTGTCCTTCCAACCGGAAAGACGCGATGATTGAGGATCGTACTTAATCATCCAATCAGATTGTGGTGCAAGGGTTTCATGTTGATGAAACGCCATAGAAGACCAAGAGATTTCAGTGAACTCAAACACTTTGACATAATCAGGTGTTAAAGCCTCATTATTCAGCGTGGCATGAGCCAGTCTCAAGGTAAAAGAATTCACATAGATGTCGTGGCTTAAATCAAACAATGACGCCCACTCAGTAGAGGGCACAGAGGATGACCCAAGCTCACAGGAAATAGACACATCATTGGATACAGATAACGAACATGCCTCATCGCTGATGTTGGTCCACATCACCGATGAAGTTGAAGAAGGAAGTATTGGATTATTTGAGATGTGCTCAGCCTTGGCATGGGATGCGCCAATAAGACAGAAAAACAATAAGATAAACTGAATGAATCTCACGCCGAGCTCTTTATAAATAAATTTCGCGTATCATGCGACGTCATCCATAAAATATCAACATGATTTTTCAGTTTATTTTGTATTGCAAATCACATATTTATCCTCTTATACCCACTCTTGGGTTTTCCTTAGCCATCAAACTAGACCATCCAGTCTTAACTAAGCCTAAATAACCTCAGCTGCGGATAACTAGAAGGTTAAACTTGTTTTTGTGACACTCTTATCCGCAATTGAGGTTAAATAGTAAGTTATCCGTAACGCAGATTAGCTGTAACTCAGATTAGCTATTAACTCAGATTAACTATAAACCCAATTTTTTGCCCATTTTATAGAGGTTGCCACGGTCCATTTGTAAAAATTCTGCCGCTTTGGCCCACACACCGCCCGATTGCTGTAAAGCGTGTTCAATCAATTGTTTTTGATAGGCTTCAACCGCAGTACGCATTGGCGTAGGCTCGGTAGGCAGTAAGGCGAGCACTCCCCGTTCTGACTCCTCTGGCATAGCCGTTGGTGTTGAGCCTATAGATAAATCGGCATTAAAATGTTGCCATTCAATCAATTTAGCTTGCTCTTGCATCGCTCTTAAACCGGCTCGCATTAAGGTATGCTCTAATTCACGCACATTACCGAGCCATTGTTGTTGTTCTAACTTTTGTAACGCTAGAGGATGAATGTGCAGAGTCTTTAGCTGAAATTGCGTCCGTATCGTATCGAGAATATGTCCAATTAAGACCGGAATATCGCCTTCACGCTCACGTAATGGCGGCACCGCAATCGGAAACACATTTAAGCGATGGAAAAGGTCTGAACGGAAACGGCCTTCGCGGACTTCTTTATCTAAATCACGATTAGTTGCAGCAATAATTCGTACATCAATCAGGCTGTTTTTATCCGCTCCTACTCGTTGCACCTCACCTTGTTGAATCACCCGCAACAGTTTGGCCTGTAACAAGAGCGGCAATTCACCGATTTCATCTAAAAAGATAGTCCCGCCATCGGCTAATTCAAATTTCCCCGCGCGATGGGAAGTCGCCCCAGTAAACGCGCCTTTAACGTGGCCAAATAGTTCACTTTCAGCAATCGATTCGGGTAATGCTGCACAGTTCACATACACCATAGGCTTATCAGAACGTAAGCTTTGTGCATGAATTTGATGCGCCACTAATTCTTTGCCGGTACCAGTTTCCCCACTGATTAACACCGCATAATTGGATTGCGCCACCATTTTAATATTAGCAAGCAGGCGTTTAATTTGCGGGCTGACCCCGACTAATTTCCCGCCACGACTGCGCGCTTCATCTATCAGTAGTTTATTAATTGATTGTTGTTGATGATTGGCCTTACTTAACGCTTCAAACAAGCTAATATTGCGTACGATACCCGCCGCTAATGCCGCAAAAGTCTCAACGGTTGAATCATCTATTTTATCAAAGGCACCAGAAGCTTGCGCATCTAAGGTTAGCGCCCCCACTAAGGTATCATCCACATACAAGCTACACCCCATGCAAGAATGGACATCGATCTTATGATGCAAATCAGCGCTCAAATGGCCATCAAATGGGTCGGGAAGGCTTGAATCTTCAGGAAATCGAATCGGTTGGCGACTGTTTAAAATCATCTCCAATCGTGGGTGTAAATTAGGCAAAAAAGTGCGCCCTAATACTTCATTCGACAACCCATTCATCGCCACCGGAATCAATTGCTGTTGATGGTCTAAAATAAAGATCGCACAAGCATCACAAGGCAAAACGAGTTGCAATGCATCAATTAACTTTTGGTAATGCTGCGTCGTGGGCATGCCTGCATTCAGCTCCAAAGCAATTTGTAACAGAGCTTGCTCTACCGAAGGCGTGCGGCGCGATGTATTTTTAACCACAAATATGCCCTAAAAAAAGAATAAAAAATAGCCATGGCGAGTTTTTGCTAACCCTAGCACCTATAAAACTACCATATTGATGTATAAAAAACATCAATGATTTTTACCTTTTTAATTATTCATTTAAAAACAACGACTTAAAAATTGGCACGATTTCTGCTTAATCTAGAATAGCATCAAAATTATACCCATTATTTATTGCCTGTTTGGTTTTCCTTTTTAAACCATCACAACTTGTTTTAGGAGCCATCTTCCATGATGAACATCACTGATAAAAGTGTTGAAGATAAAATCACCCCATTGCTGCGTTTAGGATTTCGCCCATTTTTCTTATTAGGCGCAATCTATGCCCCTGTTGCCATTGCGATCTGGGTGTATGCTTTTCAATATGGTCAACCAAACCAGTTGCACGTTCCAGCATTATGGTGGCACGTTCATGAAATGATTTTTGGCTTTGCGATGGCGATCGTCGCAGGTTTTCTTTTAACGGCAGTACAAAATTGGACTGGTATCAATGGCACTAAAGACAAATGGTTGGCGGTGATCGTCAGCTTATGGATATTGCCTCGAGTGCTCTTTTGGACGAGTACGCCATTGTGGTTCACCGCCCTTATTGAAGCACTGTTCTTAGCCTTAGTCGCGTATGAAATCTCTGGTCGGGTGATCAAATCGCATAAATATCGCAACCTTATTTTCTTACCCTTTTTTATTTTAGCGATCGGGGCAAACTTTGCCGCCTACGCCACCATAAAAGGAATGGCCCCTTTTCCAGCGGCCGCCGTTTGGGAAGCGATGATTTGGTGGTTTGTTCTACTGATTTCCATTATGGGGGGACGTGTTATTCCTTTCTTTACCGCCCGTCGCATCAACTTTGAGAAACCCAACCCATTGTTATGGCTAGATATTGGCGCAAACTTGCCGTTGGTTTTGTTATTTTTATTGAGCTTTTTTCCATTAACCGCGGCCACCGTTAGCCCAGCATTAATGGTATTTGCAGCGGTCATGCAAAGTGTTCGTTTTTTCCGCTGGAAACCATGGACCACTTGCAAAGAACCTTTAGTGTGGTCTTTACATACCGCTTATGCTTGTGTCCCTGTCGGGTTACTCATTAAAGGTCTTGCCTTGATGGGGCTAATTGCCAATGGCTACTTTGTCTCACACAACATGATTCATGTGTTAGCCATTGGTGGCATTGGTGGTTTGATTTTAGCCATGATTGCTCGTGTAACAATGGGACACACTGGGCGTAAGATCTATGAAGGTCCACGTATGTGGCACGCCTTTATCGCGATTTTACTCGCTGCAATTTTACGTGGCGTTGGGGTGGCTTTCTGGCCACAACACATTCTGACACTGATCCAAGTGTCGGCTGCGCTATGGATTTATGCCTTTATTCTTTTTGTCGTAAAATTTGGTCCAATGCTAATGAAACCAAGAAGCGATGGTCACCCAGGATAAGCGATTGTTTGGGTCACATTCACGCGAAAAGATTTAGCGTCACTGAGCGATACTGAGGAGTATCGCTCATTGCGTTTTGGGGCTGGCGACTCTTGTCACTCACGATTCTAGCCACTAACGCTTATTCGTCTTAACGCTTATTCGTCTAACACTTATTGGTATTTACGACTCTTAGTTTTAACGGCACTTGGTATTAACGGCTCTCGATATACTGCGTCTAAACCTTTAGCAACATTAACGCTTTTTGATCACCATCGGATAACGGTTCGCTTTTAACTCACGGATAAACGACGATGGATTGGCGTTATGTAAAATCCACACCTTTTCTTTAGCACGAGTCATTGCGACATAAAATAAACGGCGCTCTTCTGCATTCGGGAAAGGATCATCACTGGCTAACAACGCATCATGCAAATGTTTATGCCTTTCAACAGCGGGAAATTGCCCTTCGTCAACCGAAACAATAATGACATAATCCGCCTCTTTACCTTTACTGGCATGACAGGTTTTAAACTCAATATCTAAGTGCAAGTTCAATTTTTGCAATGTACGTAAATTTTCAGGCTCATGGTAATGATTGCGCCCTAATACCAACACTTTTTTACGCGCTTTATTTTGACTATTTAAGTCTGCCAAAATGGCTTCTAAAGTATGCATTGGAGCAATGGTGACGGCTTTTTGTTTTTGATGCTTATGGCTATTTAGCGTTTTTTCAAGCTGGTAAGGGTTCGCTTGAATGAAGCGATTGGCCACATCACCAATTTGATTATTAAAACGATAAGTGGTGTCTAAATAATGAATTTGAGCATGAGGGAAACGCTGCTGAAAGCCCGTAGTTAAATTCACATCCGCGCCCGCAAAACGATAAATCGCTTGCCAATCATCACCAACGGCAAATAACGAGCACTGCTGCTGAGATTGAGTCTCACCCAATAACACCTTATGAATTGACGCCTGACAAATACTGGTCAATAAGTCCAAACGGCTTGGCGAAATATCTTGATATTCATCCACCATAATAAAACGCCATTGTGGTTTGAACTTGCCATTTTTCGCATACTGAGTGGCTTTAGTGATCATACTATTAAAATCAATTTGATGATCCTCTTTCAGCATTTTTTGCCAAGCTTGATAACAAGGCCAAGCGAGCATTAACTCACTGTTTAATTGCGGATAATCTTCTCGTTCAATCAAGCGCTCTTGTAATTCTTTTTTAGGCAATTGTAATGCTGACAACTGATCTACTTGTTGTTCAAGCCAGGCTAATAACTTAGGGTTTTCAACTTGCGAGCCTAAATCGACATCCCCTTTCAAAAAAGCAATGGGCCATTCAGCTAAATGTTTTTGCCAACGTTTAAAATTGGTTTCTGTCATCCAATGGGTTTTCAACCATTGAGAGAACCATGCGGTTTTCTGGGCAGGTGTTGTGGCTAACGGTGAAATTTCCACTTGCGAGCCTTCCACAGAGCGAATGATCTCTAAACCCAATTGATGGAAAGTCTGTACTTTAATGTTTTTGCCTAATTGCCCAAATTTTTCCTCAATGCGTTGCTGCATTTCTTTGGCGGCCTCGCGTCCAAACGCCACTAACAACAACTCTTCAGGTTGAGCTTGTTGGCTTTTGAGTAAATACCCGACTTTTGCCATCAAAACGCTGGTTTTACCAGAACCGGCTCCTGCAAGGATCAAACTATGATCATCGTTTAATAATACCGCTCGCTGTTGCGATGGGTTAAGAGGTGAAGACTCACATTCTTGAAAATACGTTTGCCACTCCACTTCTTGGTTGATGAGCCAAGTTTTATTGCGTTGTTCAATTGAGGCTTCTGGGTAGGTTAACCAGCGCTTTAAACCACTGGCAAGCGATGGGGTCGAATAGTGAATCTCATCATGCTCTCCCGGTTGCTCATGAGATGGGAAAATATTGATCACTTCGGCTAACGACATATCTTTTTTGGTTAAATCGCGTTCAATCCCTTGCACCCAATAATCAATCGCAGAATGCGTCAAGTATCCGGTTTGATTGACCAATTCATGCAATTGCTTTAACCAACTTGGTAATAATTCGGTTAACGCTTCACTTTGATTTAATTGCCAACGTCGATATTCCCCCACCACACTCTGAGCAAAGCCACGACATTCTAGCCACGGCAACCCTTGTACTAGCCAACGTATTTGTTCTTGCTCTTCTTCATAGGCATGAAAATACAAATTGCCCCAAACTAAACCACGCTCAATTGTGATCTCACCATTCCAAGCTGCAAATGGAATTTGAATTTCATCCGTCGGTGACGACAAAATAATGGTTTGATCTTTGACTTCAACTTGTCGATATTCATCTTGGATAAAAAATTGAGCTAAACGGCTGGCGCTTAATTGCATGAGGCTTCCTTTACAAGCAGCGATATTAGGGAAATAGACGGATTGCCAACATTCTAACGGGTTTTTTAGTGATTGAAAGCACTGCGGTGAAGCCTGCTTTTAAATCGAGCAATTCACGTCCATAAATGGCAAAAGATTGGCTTAAAAATTGCTTATAATCAAATGGATTGGAAATATTTTACTGTTATCACAAACGGATATAGTTTGAAGCAATAAAGGTCATTATACTAACCGCGACTCATTGACTCAGGAAATAATAAATCAGTATGACAAATACGATGCAAAAAATACGACATTATTGGTCAGATAAAACCATTAACTACTGCATTCGGATACTGATCGCCCTCCTTGGAGTGGTGTTACCTTGCTGGTATTACAACTATGTCACGGAAATTACGCCATTAATTTTAGGGATCATCGCTGCGGCCTTGGCGGAAACCGACGATAACTTTATGGGCCGTATCCGCGCGATCATTCTCACCTTCATTTGTTTTGCTATCGCGTCGGTTTCAATCGAAGTCCTCTTTCCGTACCCGCCTCTGTTTGCGATTGGCTTATTCATCAGTACCTTTGGCTTTATTATGCTCGGTGCGGTCGGGCCTCGTTACGCTAGCATTGCGTTTGGCTCCTTATTGATTGCCATCTACACCATGTTGGGCTACTACTTGTATGAAAGCATTTGGTTCCAACCTGTGTTGTTACTGATTGGTGCTGCTTGGTATTACCTTATCTCAATGATTTGGCAAATTTTTTGGCCGATGCAACCAGTACAACAAAGTTTGGCTAATGTGTTTGAAGAAATAGCCGATTATATGGAAGCCAAAAGTGCGCTTTTCCATCCGGTTTCAGGTTTGACGCCACAACCGTATCGTATTTTGGAAAGCCAATTAAACGCTGCGACCGTGAATGCGCTGAATCAATGCAAAAACACCTTATTAACTCGTTCTAAACGTGGTCATGTGGATGGCCCGAGTGACCGTTATTTACAATTATATTTTCTGGCGCAAGACATTCATGAGCGCATCAGCTCAACCCATTATCGCTATCAAGATCTGGCCGACCATTTTTCTCGCAGTGATGTACTGTTTCGCTTTAAGCACCTCATGCTAACCCAAGCGAAAGCCTGCCGTGATATTGCCGATGCGTTAGAATCTAGCACCCATTATCAATATGATGGTGACTCCATTCTGGCCTTGGATGAATTACAATCGTCCATGCAATTTTTAAAAGATCAAAATAGACCCGAATGGAAATTACCTTTAGCGCAGCTTTTTTACCTTTTCAATAACCTGATCACGGTAGAAAAACAGCTCTCTAACGTTAGTAATCCAGACGCCTCAAAATTCATTCCTGAAAATACCAGCAATGAAGCAAACGACTTTGCTTTACACGATACTACGGCGCATACTCCTAAACTGATGTGGCAACGAATTCGTAATAATTTACACCGTGATTCGATGTTATTTCGTCATGCACTGAGAATGTCGATTGTTCTGACTATTGGTTACGGCATCATACAAGGCTTTGGACTCGAACGTGGTTATTGGATCATGTTAACCAGCCTCTTTGTATGCCAACCAAACTTCAGTGCCACCCGCCAGAAACTCACCGCTCGGGTCATTGGTACTTTAGTCGGTTTATTGATTGGTGTGCCTTTGTTGACCTTATTTCCATCGACCGAAAGCCAACTGGTGTTTTTAGTGTTATCTGGTACTTTATTCTTTGCTTTTAGAATGAATAACTACGGCTCAGCCACCGCCTTCATTACGTTATTGGTACTCTTTTGTTTTAGTCAATTAGGCGAAGGGTTTGCAGTGATTCTGCCTCGCTTAACCGATACCTTAATTGGCTGTGGCTTAGCGGTCTTTGCGGTGCGTTATATTCTGCCCGACTGGCAAGCGAAGAAATTGCATAAAGTGATGTCTGAGGCGATTCAAGCCAACAAAAACTACCTCGGGCAGATTATTGCGCAATATCGCGTCGGTAAACGAGATGATATGAACTATCGCCTAGCCAGACGTAACGCGCACATCATGGATTCTACTTTGAGTACCACCATCAGTAACATGTTGGCAGAACCTGATAAATACAAGAAAGCCATTGATGAGAGTTTTCGTTTCTTAACCCTTAATCATGCCATGTTAAGCTACATTTCAGCATTGGGTGCTCATCGTAAACGTATTGATGATCAAGAAACGCACCTACTCATTCTTGAGGCGCATAAAGGGATTCATGACAATTTAGAACAACTAGAACAACAACTTCATGACCAAAACTGTGAGATTACTCTAGACTCGTTTAATACCGAGTTGGATAAGCGTCTGAGTGAATGGCGTGAAGGCGATGAAGAAGCGGTACGCTTGATCTTGCAACAGCTTCATCTTATTTATCGCATGCTGCCGGAAATGTATTCCTTAGCTAATAAGTTTTCCGTGCGCGTTCCTAAAGCGATGGCACTAAAACAACAATAAGTCTCGAGAACAGCGATAGGCAACGAGAACAACAATGAGCAACTAAAGCAAAAATAGGTAACGAAAGCAAAAATGCGGAACTTGAGCAAAAATAAGCATCTAACCGCAAAAGGAGGCGATTAACGCAGGTTGAAAAACGTTAATCGTTGTCGATATTGCGCCTCAGCTTGCTCACGCTCAATCAATTGAAAGCGAACTTGGGCGTTCGGTGGGCATTGCGCCAGTTTACTAACACTCATTCGAGTTAAACAACCTATTTTCGGATAACCGCCGATGGTTTGGTGATCGGCCATTAACACAATCGGTTGACCATCTGCGGGAATCTGAATCGCCCCTAAAGCAATGCCTTCAGAAATCAGGCTAGCACCATCATAGTGAATTGCCTTACCTGAAAGGCGGTAGCCCATACGATCACAACTTGGCGTTACATCGTAAATTGAACGAAAGAATTGTTGACGACTCGCGATTGAAAAAGCAGCGTATTGATAACCCGCTAACACATCTAACACACAAGGTGCTGAACCTGGCGCCCAATAGTGAGGAATAAATCTCATGGGTACTTGTCGTAATAATCCTGATCCCGCCGCTTGATAATCAATGACATCACCTTTTTTAAGTGCTTGCCCATCACCCTGTAATCCACCGAGCTGATCTCGCACGACAGTTGCGCAACTGCCGAGAATGTCAGGGGCCACAAAGCCACCTTGAATAGCTAAATAAGCCCGTACTCCTTGCTTGGCCATCTGACAGGTTAAGACAGAGCCAGCGGGTACATGGTAACTGGCCCAAGGTTGGAGCGGGGTTTCATCCAGTTTCGCGTGCATATCAGCACCAGTCAGCGCAATTTGTGTTGCTTGAGTAAATTCAGCTTGAAACCCACCTAGCGTTATTTCAATTTGCGTGGCCTGTTGGGCATTCCCTAATAAATGATTCGCCCACCGAAAAGCATGCTCATCCATCGGTCCGCCCACCGTGACACCAATCCCTTGATACCCGATGCGTCCCAGATCTTGTAATAAACTCAGTGGGCCAGCCTTTATAATGCGTAACGTCATGATTCTCTCCTTGCTTTTAGCTCAACCCTTTTTTCAGCTCAACCCTTGCTTTTAGAGCAATACAGGCTCTAAGTGTCCTCCTAAATCGAGATAATCTTGCCGCGAAATCGCTTGAAAGCGTACTCTCGCTCCTATTTGAAATAACGACAAATTTTCACGTTCAAAATCCACAATAGAGATAGGCGTGCGGCCGATAATATGCCACCCGCCCGGAGACGATTTAGGGTACACCGCCGTTTGTCTTCCCGCTATTGCCACACTGCCTTTAGGCACCCGTGCACGTGGTGTGGCTTTGCGTTCAAGCGACAAGGCATCAGGCAAATGTCCCAAATAAGCAACCCCCGGCGCAAAGCCAATAGCATACACTCGATAGCTTTCTTGAGTATGTAATTCAATAATTTGTTGCCAATTTAAGCCCGTTTGTACACAGACCTCTCGAGCATCTAACGCCACTTCTTCTCCATAATACACCGGGATCTCAAGCAGATTCTCAAAAGTAGCTAATGCCGGAATGTCTCCTTGTTGCTGTCTTTTTTCGCTCACGGCCTTTTTAATCAGTCGTTTTTCAAATAGTTGCTTTTCAAACAAAAGGTTTTCAATCTGGGCTTGGCACTCTGTCATAGAAATTTTTAAGACATCAATAGTGAGCAACATTGAGCAATAAGAAGGAACGGCATCCAATAAATACTGCCCTAGTTGCTGTTGTAAAATCGACAGCGTGGCTAAAAGGCGGTCAGACAAGTCAGGATCAATCCGATTTGAATAAGAAATCATTAAGGTATTTTCGCTGATCTGCTCGATTTTCATCCTGTTTATTCCTTCTTCATACACGAAAATCCCACACAACGAACAAATTGATGGTTGCTTCTTGACTATGATATTTTCGCTTCCATAATAAGTGGTCTTTAAACATATTCGACAAGGTAGTGGTATGTCTAACCCTAAACTTAAAATAGATATTATTTCCGACGTGGTTTGCCCGTGGTGCGTCATTGGCATAAAACATTTGAAAGACGCGGTAGTGAAAAACAACTGGCAAGATCGCATTGATATTGAATGGTATCCGTTTGAGTTAAATCCAGATATGCCACCAGAAGGCGAGAATCTACGCGATCACATTATTCGGAAATACGGCGCAACACCAGAAGAAAGCGCAGAAAACCGACAACGCTTGATTGAATTTGGCCAATCGGTTGGCTTTGAATTTAACTTCACTGATGATTTTCGGATCTACAATACCCGCCAATGTCACATCCTATTAGATTATGCCCACTCGGTTGGTTTACAAACTCAATTAAAAATCGCCCTCTTTACCGCTTACTTCACTGAAGGGAAAAATATTTCCGACATTGATGTACTCATCAATATTGGTGAAGGCGTCGGCTTAGACGTTGATGAAATGATAGCCTACCTACACGACACCGCTGAACACGATAAAATTGATGTGATTGAAGATCAATGGCGCGAAATGGGCATCTCTGGCGTACCAACCGTAGTCTTTAATAATGAGCAAGCTTTGACTGGCGCTCAAAGTGTCGAAAGCTATGAAGAAATGCTGAAACACTATTTACAAGATGAAACCCAAAACTGAGAAGATTAAGCGGTTATATTTCCTCACTTCACCATAAAAATGGGCGCTGAATATTCAGCGCCCATTTTTGCTCTCTTTGTGCTTTGTCGAACTAAATAACCCCAGTTGCGGATAACGAGAAGTCACTCAATACCACCCTGCATTATCGACACTCGTTGAGTCTTGCCGCTTCTGGTTACGCTTTCCTAAGCTTTTATTTTCAGCATCCAATTCATCAATTTTGTGGCAAATTTTCCATAAGGAGGCGCCATCAACTTGATGCTTGAAAAATTGGCCTGATAAAACACAGGGCGTAATTTAGAAAAGGTCAAAAACCCTTCATAACCATGATAATGCCCCATTCCGCTGCCACCAATTCCACCAAATGGCAGGTCGTGTTGCGCCACATGGAAAAGGGCATCGTTTACACACACACCACCCGATAACACCGATTGAATATACCGTTCCACCAAGGCTTTATCATGACTAAATGGATAAAACGCTAACGGACGGTCATGGGATAAAATAAAGTCGATCACCTGCTGCTCTGACTGATATTCTTTCACCATCAAAATCGGGCCAAAGGTTTCTCGTTGCTCTAACACCATCTCTGGTGTGGTATCTAAAACTAATGTTAGCGGTAATTTACGCGTAGTGGCATCTGCCTCTTGTTCCTGGAGAGGGATCACCGTCGCCCCTTTCTCTTTGGCTTCGGTTAAGGTATCTAATAAACGCTGAAAAGCCTTATCATCAATAATCGACGTGTAATCTTGACTATGAATATCGGGACAATGTTTGGCCGTCCATTGTTTCACTTCCGTGATAAAAGCTTCACGTTGTGATTGATGAACAAACACATAATCCACATTGGTACAAATTTGCCCAGCGTTGAACTGCTTCACAAACATGATCCGCTCAACGGCTTTCGCAAGTGGATAATGAGGATCAATCACTGCCGGCGATTTCCCGCCTAATTCTAAGGTGACCGGTGTGAGATTTTCAGCACACGCCGCCATGACTTTGCGCCCTGTTTCTCCTGAACCGGTAAACATCAGATGATCGAACGGTAATTTCGAAAACTCGATGCCAACCTCGCCAGTTTCCATAAAAAATTGCAGCTTATCTTCATGAAAGTACGCTGGTGTAATTTGTTGCAGAAGCTGCGTCAGGTGACGTGAGTTTTCAGACATTTTAACCATGGCACGGTTGCCAGCCGCAAACGCAGCCGATAAGCCAGCAAAGCTCAAATTAATAGGAAAATTCCACGGAATAATAAACCCAATCACGCCTATTGCTTGCGGAATGACACGGTTCTTGGCACCAAAATAGACCAAATGGTCAACGTGGCGTTTTTGGACTTTCATCCAACCTTTAAGGTGTTTAATCGTACTTGAAATATCATCAACCACGGTGATCATTTCAGCAAACAAGGTTTCATGGCGAGAACGATGCCCGTAATCTTGGCTGATGGCATTGATGATCGCTTCTCGGTTTTCGAGTAATAAGGTTTTAAGTTGAAGAAGATGCTGTTTACGCTGCTCATAACTTTCTTGCCCATACAGGTTAAAGGCTTCTTTTTGTCTTGATAATGCAGCATTAAGCCGATGACGGACACTCTCAGCGTCCTCTGGCGGCACTGTACTATGAATGGCTTGCTGATCTTGCATTGGCGAAGGGTCAAGGTGAGTCATACGGTGGGTTCCTTAATCTGATGTCGGCAAGCGCTTTAGGCTTTAGGCTTTAGGCTTTAGGCTTTAAATAATAAAATCTCATTCTTTATGGTTGCCAGTTAGCTTTCATTTTCTCGATAGTTTGCGGATCAATCTGATGAATACTACCAAATTGGTCTTGGCATACTCGAATCTCAAGCGGAATATTCAGTTGCTTAGCAATGGTTTTATAGGCTTTCATTTCCCAATGACGAACAAAAGTATTAGACACAATCACACTGCGCCCTTGTGATAAATGCAGCTTGGTTTGGCGCTGACACCATTGATGGGCAACCGATAAGTTCTGAGGAGCAAAACGATACACCCCATCCTCAGCGACAAAAAACATATCAGTTTCTAAATGTATCGCTCCGGTTTGAGTGGCCAATCGCTGTGCTAAGGTCGATTTACCCGAGCCCGGTAAGCCTCGAATCAAGGTCAGTGTTACTGAATTATTTAAATTATTCATGCTGTTATTTTTAGATTGATTGCTCACCCTACATATTGCCGATAAGATGATATCAATTCAACTTTGATGATGAACATTATGAATCAACAACAAATAACCGTCTGTGGTTGTGGGTGGCTAGGATTGCCCCTTGCTCGTGAGCTCGTACAACAAGGCTTTACCGTTTTTGGCACTAAACAATCAGCACTAGAGGCGAATAACTTAACCGCATTTGGCATTCACGGTCTGCCATTAGTCTTACCTAGAGAACATACCGAACACATTAACCTAGAGTTATCTCAAGCCTTTCAATCTGCTTGTGTGATCATTAATATTCCACCAGGCCGTCACCCTCATAGCGCAGAGCACTTTAAGCTTAAGGTACAAAGCGTCTCTGATTTAGCCAAACAATCTGGATGTAAAAAAGTCATTTTTATCAGTACTACGGGCGTTTATGCAAACTGTGACGGCGAAATTACTGAAGACACCCCAACTGCGCCGAATACAGAATCGGGTCACGCCCATGTGTGGTTAGAAAACTGGTTGCAACAACAATGGCAAGATAATGTGGTGATTCTGCGCTTATCCGGTTTGATTGGCACCGACCGTCACCCTACTAAGCATATTGTGAAACGCTTCGAGCACACTCAACAACCACTAGACAATGGCTTAACGCCGATCAATTTGATCCACCAGCACGATGTCATTCAAGCAATCTCCAATATCCTTTCCCGTTGGCCTTCACGTAAAGTACTGCATCTTGCGGCATCGACTCACCCTAGCCGCGCGGAATATTATCAAGCGATGGCGAACGAACTACGCTTAACGCCGCCACAATTTGTTATGAATGGCTCAGACAGCAAGTTGATCAACGCGCAACTCAGCTGCCAAGAATTAGGTTTATCGCTCAAATACGATGATCTGATGGCCTTTGCGCCGTATCAGTAAAACTTTAACCTAAAGCATTAAGGTTTCTGATTGACTGAATACAGCGCGCCAATTAAGTCAGATTGGGTGATGATGCCACACAACTTTTGGTCGCTGTCTAATACTGGAATGTGATGCAGGCCAATATCCGACAGTAATGGCACCAAGGCAACAATATGGTCGGTATCTTTCACCGCAATCACATCGGTTACCATAAGGTCTTTCACTTGGTTATTCACTTCTTTGCGATGCTTACGCTTCACCAACATGAGGTTTAAATGCTTGAGTAACCCAGAATAGCTCGGTACGGTCAGGTTTTTCAAAAAATCGACACTGGAAATTACGCCTAATAACTCTCGCTCATCATTCACCACCGGCAACATGCTGATTTTGTGTTTATGCAATAACTTCCACGCCATTCCAAGCGGCATATCGGCTGATGCGGTGATCACATCCGAAGACATAATATCGCGGCTTAGAATCTCCCCACTGCGACGTTGATATGCCAGTTTTTGCGCTTGTTGGTAGATGGTTTCCAGCTCTTCTTGGCTCACCGCTAATACGCTATCAAAACTATTAATGGCTCGGCGTAAATCATCGGTTTGTAAACCTAAGCGCTTTAATGGTGTGTGATCATTATGCAGATGAACAGGATCGTAATTTGGCGCAGGTTTTAACCAGCGTCTCTTTAAAATCAAACGAGTCAGTAGCTGACTAGCAAAGAAAAATACCACAATATTAATTAAGATTGGCACCATAATCTCAAAGCCAATAGGCCCATGTTGGCTGGCTAAAACTGGCACCAGCGCGGTTGCGGCTGCCGGAGGATGCATACACTCTAAGATGTACATCATCATTAATACACAGGCGATGGTCAGTGCAGCTAATAACGCCAACTCAGTGAAAACAAGACTCAGCGCCAAACCAATACCAGCAGACATAATATGCCCCACTAGAAATGGCCAAGGTTTTGCTAATGGGCTAGACGGTAAAGCGAATAAAATCACCGAAGACGCACCCATTGAGCCAATCAATATCATCTTCGCTTCTTGGCTTTGTACCGATTGACTGATCAGCACCACCAAAAATAACGCGCAAAACCCCGTAACCGAGACTTTGATTCTTTCAATCAACGGAATCGCAGAAATGACTTGCCCACCCGCATGGGCGATACCTAGCTGGAGCAATAACTTGGAGAACAGCTTTTGAGAATGCTTGATGATAAGTTGCATTAAGAATGTATCAATTTATGAACAAAGCATGATTGTATACATCATTGCAACATAAGAGAAACAATTAACCGGTAAAAGATAAACCAGAACGCAAGTAACATGGATATCACGTAAAAATCGAAGCCGTTCTGCAAAACTATAAAGTATGAACTGAGCTAATTAATTTAAGCGTTTAGCTTGCTAGATCTACACCGAAAACCTTAGCCTTAAACCTCAAAAAAACGCTTTATTGGGATCGTTGTCTTCTGCCCACGTTACATCTTGTCTGGCTTCAAAATACAACTGCAACCCGTAGTAGTTCATGTAGCATTGTGGGCCGCCGAGATGAGCAAATTCATCGAAAAAGGCATCTTCTTGTTCACACAAAGCGGGCAAATCAACAATTCCATGATTGAGCGCCCATTGAATTGACTCTACCGTGGCAACGCCATCGCCAACTTCGACTGCTTCGATATCCGTAAATTCGCCAGCCGCTTGTGCTTGACGTTCTATCTCTTGCTGATCATCAATTTGTTGACGCACTTCTGCTAAGATTCTGTCACGTTGATAAGGAATGATCGCTTTATTCAACTTAGCAATTTTCAAGGCATAATCTAACCGTTCAGGCCCAAGTATATCGATTAACTCTGGTAAAAGTTCTTTGTCTAAACGCAGTGATTTGATGAGATGATCAATGCAGGTATTTAATGAGATATAACGCACACCATCGAACTCAAATCCATAAGCTTCACTTTCTCCTTCAACCGGAATGCTGTCTAACATCAACGACCAACCTTGATAAGAAATACGCTGTTTCGCTATCAGGTACATTTGCCAAGCACTTTCACCAAACCCGCCTAATAACGCGCCCGAAAACTCGCTTTGTTCAAGCTCTTGCTGTGTCCAGTTTTGACCAATGGCAAGGTGATCACCATATTTATTCATTAAGGCTTGTTTTACGTGATCGCGCACCGCCCAAATGGTTGCCGTATCAGAGGCTACATTCACAGCTGCACATTCAGAGCACGCCGGCAAAGTCATTGGATCATGTTGTAAATAATGCACATGCTTAGGGTTTTTAGGAAAATCAAAGACTCGTGACGCAGGCTCGCCACAAAACCAACAAGTATGACGATAATTAAATGGAATATCGATGAAGGTATATTGAGACATACACGCCCCTGCAAGGTTTAGTTCGATGAAGATTATAGGGCCAAGATTATCAGCCCTTTTATTGAGATTCTAGCGAGGATCAGTCTTGAAACTGCTGCGTGTCTTGTGGACGTAATTGACATTGCACGCCAAACAAGAAGTTACGCAAAATTTGGTCTTTACATTCACGATAATGCTTATTATCAGGTTTACGGAAAAAAGCGCTGAGTTCATGCTTACTCAGATTAAAATCAACTAACTTGAGCGTGTCTAAAATATCTTCCGCTTTCATATTAAGGGCAATACGCAGCTTCATAAACACCATATTATTAGTTAGACGATTTTCGGGTTGAGGTTGTTCACCTTCACGACGACCACGTTTTGTATTGATTAAACCATTGAGAAAAATCGCTAATTCCTTATCGCTGCACTTTACGCTATCCGTATCGTCTTCTTTCTTTAACCAAGCCACAACTTGTGACCGCGTCACTTCATGATCGGCAGCAGCGTAAATCGCTACCATCTCAGCATCTTTAAAATCAAAGGTATAGCGAATACGGCGTAAAATGTCGTTATTAGTCAAAATAGGTCCTAAAATGAGTAAAGGCAGCGCGAATGGCTGCCTTATTTAAATGAGGCCTTACTCTAACAGAGTTATCGATCAGCACCTATTGATTTCAACGGTTTCTCTTGATGAGCCCCAAGGGCCTCCATTGATGTAACATTTAGCCGATTAGAGAAGACCCGTAATAGCGATCCCCAATCCCACTCGTTGCTGGTTCTGGTTATAATCAATCATACTGCTACCATAACCTGTAGAATACTTAGCATAGCCCCGCACCTTCCCCCAAATAGGGAAAGTTAAGCCAAGCTCACCATAACCTTTATGGGTGGCAAAATTTTCACGCCCTAAAAAAGAAAACTCCAAATCATTCCACTTGTAAGCGCCGCTGAGCTCAAAATGTCCCATGTAATCTTCGATATCCGGATTATCATCACCACTGGCATCACTAGGATCCGCTTTTTCACTTTCGGGTATTCGCCACCATGGTTGAAACTTCATCACGAAATTCTCTTTGGCAAAATAAAACTGCGCATACACTCGGTTCCAACTGCGAGATAAATCTTGTCGCTGCCCATTTGACTCATGTTCCACGCCAATCCCTAACCCAGTACTACCATCAAGTGGCTTCCACGCAGTCGGAGCAACATAAAATAGCTCCGGGCGATAATTGGTTTCACGAAAAGGACGAGAAATATCGGCAGCATACACTTGCCAAAACGATTTCAAGGTCATGCCAAAGAACAAGCCATCTCCTTCAATCATCAAATCAGAATAGTTTAAAGGCACTTTAAAACTGATTTGAAACTCAGCTTCTGCATGCTCCAATCCTTCTGACCAATCTGTGCCGGCATAAGCTTGCTCATTAATTTTATTACTGTATGTGACCGGCAAAAGGTAGTTGAGATGGTGCGCCGTCATCACAAAAGGTTCAAAGGCCGTTTTACGTTCGGTTTGTAGCCGATGTTGTGCCAGACTTTCTCCTTTTGTTGCGCTGTAATTGGTTTGAGTCACACTGTCTAGCTGACACTGTTGCTTAATAGATTCAATAGTTTGCTCATCATTGGGTTGCTTTATTTTCTCTAACAAGCACAAATCATAAGCACTCGCCACACCGGAAGCTTCTTGATAAGTTGCAGATTCAGATGGCGCAGTCTCTTCTTGCGGCATGCTATTGGGTTGTTGCGCATAGCCACTCACCGGTAGCCAGCAAGCTTGCAATAACATAAGGCGAATAGGGGTTATCTTCATTAACGTTCCTTGCTCGATGGCAGATAAATAAGCCGCTCCATGACACACTGTTTTGATAAAAATATCAAGATATGAGCGTCACTTTACAAAACATAAGCCTTTAATCTGTAAACTCAAAATGACGAGTTGAAGTAAAGTTCACCTCCCACCTTATGAGACCTCTTTTACTCAGTGTGTTTTATTTTTGTTGGGTCTCGCATTTTGATGTGCCGCCGCTATACATCAAGCGGGTTTTTATGCACATTCTTATCGTACTGTTATTGATAAGGAGCATCAGTATGTACAGGTTTTGCGCCCTCTTATTCATGGGAATGACTTCTATTGCTCACGCCGAGATGATTGTTACGCCGATGGTGGGATATACCTTAGGTGGTGAGGTAAAAGACAACAACGATAACCGTTATGACGTACAAGGTGATGCCAACTACGCCTTATCTATTGAAGTTCCAGTGGAAAAGGGTCAGTTAGGATTATTTTATTCTTATCAAGCCAGTGAATTGGAGCAATTAAGTTACTCTTCTTCCATCCAATATTTGATGTTTCAAAGCCGTTTAAATACCAAGATTCAGCAAGATGTCGTCGGTTATTTAGGAGTGGGGATTGGTGGCTCGTACACCGATGTTGATTGGGCTGACAACAAATATGGCTTTGCTGCTAGCCTTTACGCGGGATTAGAATATAACATCACCTCAAATTTGGCACTAACCGGGCAGATCCGCTGGCTGGGTACGGTTGTCGATAGCGACTCCCAAACCGCTTGTTACTCCAATCAAACCAGCAACCGTTGCTACATTCGATTTGAGTCGGATTGGATGAATCAATTCCAATCCAACCTTGGGATGGTTTTTCGGTTTTAATTTCGACATAGAATCGGTTTATGATTCTTATTTTTGCTGTTCAATCTAAGCTTTTAGTTTTTAGCTCTTAGCTCTTATTTTGCTTTGATAATATTAACATTTAAGCTTTGTAGGCGAGATCACCATAAATATAAGTGGCATGAACGGTACGATCATCTCCCAAACTCATCAACACAAACAATTTCTCTTCCAATGTTTTGGCTTGCTGCATGCGAAATTTCATCAATGTGGTGGCATTGGGTTCAAGCACCACGAAGTCCGCTTCTTTACCCACTTCTAAGCTGCCAATTTTGTCATCAAGATAGAGGGCTTTCGCTCCGCCTAATGTCGCTTGATACAAAGATTTTAGCGGGTGTAATTTCTTTTGTTGCAACTGCATGATTTTGTAGGCTTCGCTCATGGTTTGCATTAACGAAAACGACGTACCTGCGCCAACATCGGTGCCCATACCAACACGAATCCCAAAGCCTTCAATGCGGTTTAAATCAAATAAGCCTGAACCTAAAAACAAATTCGAAGTTGGGCAAAACGCTATTGCCGAGCCCGTATCAGATAAACGCTGGCATTCGCAATCCGACAAATGTACCCCGTGAGCAAACACCGATCTTGGATGTAATAAACCGTGATGATCATACACATCCAAATAGCCTTTTTGTTCTGGAAAGAGCGATTTTACCCATTCAATTTCTTGTTTATTTTCAGAAAGATGGGTATGCATGTACACGCTTGGATATTCACGCAATAGCTGCCCGACTGTATCTAATTGCTCAGGGCTACTCGTCGGCGCGAAACGTGGCGTCACCGCATAAGAAAGACGCCCATTGTTGTGCCATTTTTCAATTAATTCTTTGGAATCATGGTAGCCACATTCAGGCGTATCGGTGAGGTAATCTGGTGCGTTACGATCCATCAACACTTTACCAGCGATCATACGCAAATTTCGGCGTTTGGCTTCTGCAAAAAAGACATCCACCGATTGCTTATGGACCGTACCAAATACCAAGGCAGTGGTTGTGCCGTTTGTGACTAACTCATCTAAAAAGATTTTCGCTACTTTGGCGGCGTATTCCGGATCTTTAAAGCGCTCTTCTTCTGGAAAGGTGTAGTTTTCAAGCCAGTCGAGTAGCTGCTCACCATAAGACGCTATCATGCCGGTCTGAGGGTAATGAATATGAGTATCGACAAACCCTGCGCTGATAAACTTGCCTTGATAATCAACCACATTAAGGTCGCCATCTTGCTTAGCTAAGGTGTCAACATAATCGCCAACATCAACAATCATGCCCTGTTCCACCACCAGTAAGCCATCTTCAAAATAACGATAGGCTTCATTTAGACCGACCTCACTCGGGTCAGCCACTAACTGAATAATTGAGCTGCGGTAGGCCGTTTTTTGTTTTGAGAGTGTTGATGTTTTAGGTTGCGACATGAATGTATTCCTTTTCTTGCGAATCTTATGTTGATACCAAATCGTTGCTTTGCGATTCGACTTAACCGGCTAATTGATTGTGTTTGAGGGGACGTTTTTGCTCCAGTTCTTGTCCTTGATAATGAGCAATTAACTCCCCAGCTACCGACACTGCAATTTCAGCAGGATGTTTACCTTTCACCATCGCAATGCCAATTGGACACTGCATCTGGTCTATCATCGCTGGTTCAAAACCACGGTGAGCCAGACGTAAATCGAATTTCTTCCGCTTGGTTTGTGAGCCAATCATGCCGAAATAACAAAACCTGTCTTGAGTTAAAATCTCACGAGCAAGGTCAAAATCCAACTGGTGATTGTGAGTCATCACCAAATAATAACTATTGGCTGGTAAGTGTTTAATTTCCCCCACCGGATCATCACTCAGCACTTTATTCACATTGGGGGCAAGATGCTCAGGAAACTCTGCTTCACGCTCATCTATCCAAGTGATTTTAAACGGCAAGGTTTGCACAATATTAACTAATGCTTTGGCAACATGCCCTGCGCCAAATAACACTAAATGATGTTGATTAAAACCAATGGGCTCAAAGCTTAACGTCGCCATGCCACCGCAGCATTGCCCTAGCCGCGCACCTAGGTTAAAACGTTCGATATGGATTTTATTATCCGTTTGCCCATTGCCAATCTTCATCAACATTTCACGAGCCATTTGCGTAGCAAGGTGCTCTAAGTGACCGCCGCCTATCGTGGCATAAAGCTCTTTACGAGTGACGATCATCTTAGTCCCAGCATCACGAGGCACTGAGCCTTTGTCTTCCAATACGGAAACCAAAATACATTCTTCACCTTGTTGCTCTAACAAGGCAAGTTGTTGAATCCAGGAGAGTTGGCTGGTTGGGTTATGAGATTTATTGCTCATACTGCATCCTTACAAATATTGATTCCAAAGCACTGGGTTACGGGAGCTGAGGACGCTATGCTCGGGAGCCGAAAAGACATCTAGACACCACGCCTACCGTAGGCAAAATTTTCTCGGCTCTCGGCTTTTTAGGCCTGCACTCGAACGCGATCGTTCACGTACTCTTTGGCTTCATCTTTACAGCCTGAACGCGCCTTCTCCATTGCCCATAGCACTCGCTCTGGTGTGGCTGGTGTATCAAGGTGTACCGTCACTCTTTCGCCTTCTTGAGCATTTACCAACGCCACTGTATGTACAGCATCTTTCAGTGCGCTCCACACCGACATGCCTAACATGAATGGTGGCTCACCCACGGCTTTCGAATTAAATACCGTATCTTCAGGATTACTGCGGTTTTGCACTATCTCCGTTCGAAAATCGATCGGCATATCGGCTATCGCTGGGATTTTGTAGCTGGCAGGACCATTGGTCATCAAGCGCCCTTTTTCATTCCACACCAACTCTTCCGTCGTCAACCAACCTACGCCTTGAATAAAACCACCTTCGATCTGTCCAATATCAATGGCAGGGTTCAGTGACGCGCCCACATCATGCAAAATATCAGTCCGCAAGATTTTGTATTCACCGGTTAAGGTATCGACAATCACTTCGGAACACGATGCGCCATAAGCAAAGTAATAAAACGGACGACCACGCGCTTTTTCATGATCATAGTGAATTTTCGGCGTGCGATAAAAACCGGTGCTCGAAAGCGACACTTGGTTGAAATAAGCTTGTTGAATGAATTCAGCAAACGGGATCAATTGATCGCGCACTTCTACTACGCCATTGTTGAAAATCACTTCTTCTGGCGTAACTTTGTAATGATGGGTCGCGAACTCAATCAAACGCGCTTTAATGGTTAATGCCGCATTTTGCGCCGCTTTACCGTTCAAATCGGTACCTGATGACGCCGCCGTTGGCGAGGTATTGGGCACTTTATCGGTATTGGTCGCAGTGATTTGAATTTGATCGATATCAACACTGAATTCTTGCGCCACAATTTGTGCCACTTTAGTATTCAGCCCTTGCCCCATTTCGGTTCCGCCGTGGTTTAAATGAATACTGCCATCGGTATAAATATGAATAAGTGCCCCCGCTTGGTTTAAAAACGTCGCGGTAAAAGAAATGCCAAATTTTACCGGCGTCAGGGCAATGCCTTTTTTCAAGATTGGACTCTTGGCGTTAAATTCAGCAATCTCTTGGCGACGCTGTTGATAATCGCTGGACTTTTCTAGCGCTTCGGTGATTTCAAGCAGGCAATTATCTTCCACTTTTTGGTAGTAATGAGTCGTGTCACGCCCTTCACCGCCGTAATAGTTAGCCTTACGGATCTCCAGCGGATCTTTACCTAAATAATGGGCAATTTCATCCATCACATGTTCAATGGTCATCATGCCTTGCGGGCCACCAAAACCACGATACGCCGTATTCGATGCAGTATTGGTTTTACAGCGATTACCGACCACTTTGGCATCACCTAGGTAGTAAGCGTTATCCGAGTGGAACATAGCGCGGTCAACAATTGAATGGGATAAATCAATCGAATAACCACAATTACCTGATACCGTAATCTCAACCCCTTGAATGACCCCATTATCATCAAAGCCCACACGATACTGATTATAAAATGGATGACGTTTGCCCGTCATGGTCATGTCATCATTACGCCACAAGCGAATTTTCGTCGGCTTTTGCGTTAAGCTGGCAATCACGGCGGCAATACACGCAGGAGCATTGGCTTGGGTTTCTTTACCACCAAAACCGCCGCCCATACGACGCATATCCACCACCACTTTATGCATTGCCACACCCAAAACTTCCGCCACCACTTTTTGAATTTCGGTCGGGTTTTGGGTTGAGGTATACACAATTACCCCACCATCTTCGGCGGGTACGACGCTACTGGCTTGAGTTTCTAAGTAGAAATGTTCTTGCCCACCAACATGCAAATCCCCTGCAATTACATGTTTTGCGGTCGCCAGAGCGGCTTGGTAATCACCACGTTGCTGCACATGAGCTTCATGCACAAAATGCTTTTTAGCTAAGGCTTCTTCGACATCTAAAATTGCTGGCAACGGTTCTAATTCAATCTTAGCGGCCAATGCGGCTTTGCGCGCAGTTTCCATATCGGTGGCCGCCACTGCAATGATTGGCTGGCCGTAATATTCCACCACGCCATCAGCTAATAGAGGATCGCCCGGAAACACCGCGCCGATGTCCAATTCACCTGGGACATCTTTACTGGTAATTGCAATCTCTACCCCATCAAATTCATAACAAGGTGTGGTATCAATACTGATAATTTTAGCGTGCGCTTCAGTGCTCAATCGACAATACACATGCAATTGATTGGGAAACTCTAAGCGGTCATCCACATAAATTGCTTCACCAGACACTTGTTTCTCTGCGCTGTCGTGTTTTACCGACTTACCCACTCCAGTTTTAAGATCTTGTTTATATTGAGTGAGCAGCTCGTCATAGCTTAATTTTGGAGAATGATTAGACATAAGACGTGACCCTCGTTTCAATACTGGTTTGTTTAAAATTCTCACTATTTTGTTGTGATTGGGCTTGCGTTTGTTGCTCTAAGAAAAAGCGCAATAACATATTGCAGGCGGTTTTCGAGCGGTATTCTTTACTCGCCCGAAAATCCGATAATGGCTCGAAATCTTGTGCCAGTTGCGTCATGGCAGCCTCTACAGTTTGCTTATTCCACACTTGACCTAATAAGGCTTTTTCACACAAATCTGCACGTTTTGGGATCGCCGCCATACCACCGAAAGCAATGCGAACGTCTGTTATGACATCATTTTCAATCGTGAAATTAAACGCCCCACACACCGCCGAAATATCATCATCAATTCGTTTGGATAATTTGTACGCGCTGAAATATTGCGTGTTCTTTGAATCTATTGGCTTAGGAATAATAATTTGTTCAATAAATTCTGAAGGCTGCTGAACCGTTACTTTGTAATTAATGAAATACTCATCAATGGCAATTTCACGCACCTTCTGCCCTTTTCTTAATTTGAGCCGAGCATTGAGCGCAATAAGAAGCGGGGGCGTGTCACCAATAGGAGACGCATTGGCAACATTGCCCCCAATAGTGCCTTGGTTTCGCACTTGTAACGATGCAAAGCGATGCAACAAGTGGCCAAAATCTGGGTAGTGTTTTGCTAGTGTGGCGTAACAATCGCTGATCGGCATATTGGCACCAATCACAATATCTTGTTCGGTTTCACGGATGGTTTTCATATCCATCACGCCAGTCACATTAATTAAAGTTTCAATTTCACGGTGAAATTGCGTCACTTCAAGTGCTAAATCTGTGCCGCCCGCCACCAGCTTAGCGTTTGGATGACGTTCGTATAATTCGGCTAACTCATCGGTTGTGGTTGGTGAAAAACTGGTGAGATTATCCAATACCAATGGCGTGGTTTTGGCATCAATTTTTTCAAGTTTCGCAATGGTTTGTTGTTCAAGTTCCGCAAATTGATCCAATAAAGGCTGCTCGGAACTTAATGATAAGGCCGCATCAACAATCGGACGATAGCCTGTACAGCGGCACAAGTTACCTGCCAAAGATTCCATCACATCTTCTTTATTGGCTTTCGGTTTATTTTTACTCAAGGCAAACATTGACATGATAAAACCCGGTGTGCAGTAACCGCACTGTGAACCATGAAAGTCCACCAAAGCTTGTTGTACCGGATGCAACGATTGTTTATTTTTAAGGTCTTCCACCGTGATCAATTGCTTGCCATGCAAGGATGACACAAAAGTTAGGCACGAATTGACGCTACGATATTGCAACTGACCATCAACCAGTTCACCTAAAACCACAGTACATGCACCGCAATCTCCAGAACCGCAACCTTCTTTGGTACCCGTTTTATGTAATTGGGTACGCAAATAATTTAACACCGTCATATTCGGTGAAATGTGACTTTCACGCTTTAGTGTTTGATTGAGTAAAAACGTAATCAAAGGGCTTCTCCTATCCACTCATTGCTATCGCGCTTATTTTTATTGTAGGCAGTTTTTTGACCGCTCATTAAGCTATAGCTGACTTCCTGTACAATGAGTATTGGATTTCTTGACTCATAGGTCAAGTTTATTTGTATACAATTTTGCAACAAATTCACAACACTTTGTTTTGGCAGCGATTTTAATAACAATCATATGAATAAAATGATCGGAAAAGGAATATGATGGGGGTTAATGAAGATATTTTGTCATTGGCAAAAAAACTGCCCACATAAAGTGAGCAGTTTTCTGAATCATCAGATCAAGAGAACAATTGGCTTAATTGAAGAACCAAGAAATGAGAATAAATAAGCCGAAGAAAAACGACGCAATTAACGCCAATGTGCCCCCTTCTGCAGTATAGGCTTTATCTAAATTCAACACCTTATAGCTTGGTTTACGGACATTGATAACCATAGCCAGTGGTCCCCAAATGGCTAAGAACACTAAAGTGATGCCGGCATATTCCAACATATTCAAGAACTTGTTTGAAAATAAACTCGTCACCAGTAGTGGCAGAATAAAGGTCAAAGCAAAGACCAAAATAGCCGTCACTTTTCCTTCTTCTAATTGAGTGCGCTTTACTATCCCCATGATCGCATCTTTGTTTTGATCAAATAACGCCATCGACACGCCCAAGAAAGAGGTGATCAACGCTAATGCTGAGAAAATTGAGATGATCGTTTTTAATGCACCAGACGAACCACCAAAGGCTGCAATTAATTGCGAGATATTATCAAACTGGCTGATCTCTTCGGTGCCTAAGTTACCGATAATGGCAAATAACCATGTCAGATAACAAATAAGCGGGATCACTGAGCCTAATAACACCATGTTGCGAATTTGCTTTGGTGTAGCTTCTTTGTTGTACATCACCAAAGAAGGGATCACGACCATAGAGGCAAAACTGGTAAAGATCGTAGTACTGTGTTTCACCACATTTTGCCACTGAAAGTCTGGGGTTTGCGCAAGGTAATCAAATTGAATATGCGTAAATAAGGTCGCTACAACCGTCAATAGCATGGCAATCATTAAAATGAATAACACTCGATTTAAGCCATCGATATACGACTTACCGGCAATGATCACGACTGCCATTAAAAAGCTAAATACGGTATAACAAACGGGTTGTGAAACATTAAAACCCATGCCTGACAACAAGTTATGAAACAGGTCACCGATGCCAAGAATGTAAGCGACTAATATACAAATCAACAACATATAGAAAAAGAAGTTGATAAAATATTTTCCGCTGGTTCCAAGAGACAGTTGAGCGACACTATTCATACCACCATTTTGAGGCGTTTTAGTACAAGCTTCTGCCAATAATAATGCGCCATAAGTGGTGCCAATAAAAATCACTAACATCAAAACCAGGCTGACAGTAAAACCAAACTGTGCCAATGCCATTGGAATGCCCAACATCCCTGCGCCTAATGCTGTCCCCGACAAAATCAAGGCACTACCGAATAACTTCATATTCAAAATATCGGTCCTTTTATTATTCATTCTTTAAAGGTGAGCCGACAGTATTATTCACTACATTTATATGATTATTATATATACTGTCATTTTTAAGATGCGCAGTGTAACAGAATATCTCGGATTTGAAGTCTAGAATTGACTCAGGATAGAATTTAACACTATTTAACTACGATAATTAGAAATAATAGAGCATAGAACTGACATAATTTCTCATGTCAGTATTTATCATTATATTTTTAGGAAAAATCAGAATTACTACGCTAGATGATCGGGGAATTTTCCGGAAGCACTAATGAAATCGCCTTCGGCACCACTTCAAAGCGGATGCGCTTTCTGGCAATGGGTTCTCCATCTAAGTTAATTGGCATCTCAGAATCGGAACACCATTCAACCCAAGGCACTCGAAATCGCTTAATGTATTCGCCACTCACTTCCGAATCAAACATATCTTTAATTGTGGTGATCAAGCTTTCTGCTGGTGTTTCAAGCCAAGCAACGACATCCATAAGACCATCATTAATTTTGGCATTGGGGGCAAGTTGTTGGCCTCCTCCCGCTAATCGTCCATTACAAATAGCACTCACAATGACACGACCACTGATCGTTTGATCCGGTGTCACCAGCTTTCCTTGATTGGGTTTAAAATCTAACGTTCTCAATAAACCATGTAACGTATAAGCCCCACCGCCAAGGAAGTTTTTCAGCTCAGTGGGGGTATTGGCTGTCACATAAGCGCCAAAACCACCACTGGCTACATTCATAAAATATTGGTCATCGGCTTGAATACAATCGACTTTAACGGCCTCACCTTCCAAAGCGAGTCGTAGGGCTTTAGCATAATCATCTGGAATCAAACAAGCTGTTGCAAAATCATTCGCCGTCCCCAAAGGCAAAATTGCCAGTTCCGGTCTTTGCGATTCTTCTATTTGCATCAAAGCATCCACGGCTTCCTTAACTGAGCCATCACCGCCGCCAATCATCAAGCGCTGGCAGTTATCTTGATGAGCTTCTTGCACTAAACGCTCAACATCGCCCGACTCCCAAGTGACACGAACTTCAATATCACCCAGCTCTCTAGCTGCAATAATCGCTTCTCGTAATGGTAAAAGACCGGCTTTTTTGCCATTTAAAATCAATCTCATCGCCTTGATTACCTCAACTCTATTATGTGAAGAAAAATGTTTTCACTCCAGAAAGCGTAAATTGTGCACCCATAGCAATCACAATGACTCCCATATAACTGGTGACCATTTTTTTTACCATTGTAGGTTGTTGCTGTTTTTTAGAAAAAGCCACAAATACCATTAACACCAAAAGTAAGACTAACATAGCCATCAAGACGCCAAATACCGCCGTATATGGGATCAAAGAATCATGATGAGAAGCCGCAACTGTAATGACTCCCGTAATCGTACCGGGGCTCGCTGCAAATAATATCAATCCTGTGGTGGAGGTAGATTTTGCCGCCACCGGTTCAAACGTTGCGGGACGCTGCACCGAAATGATCATTTGCACCCCAATCCAAATCAAGATCCCGCCTCCTGCACATGAAAAGGCTGGCAAAGAAATCCCAAAAGCTTGTAATACAGACGTTCCAGCAAACGCAGCAATCAATAAAACAATGGCAATTGATAACACCGACTTCATCGCCTCTTTGTATTGTTGCGGTTTATCTTGATTACACGTCGCCTCAGCAAACATTTGAGCGCAAATCGCCGGGTTGACTAAGGCTAAAATGGTAATAATGGCTTGAGTATAATGTGGCATAGTCACGCGTTCTCTGCATTAATGTGATGAGTAGTCGGTATCTCTAAAGCGAATTGTCATTTATCGATTTAACGCCACAACCTTTTAAAATCATCGTGGTTAAAAACTCAGCCGCATCGGAATAGTCTTGCTTGGTGAGCTTGTTCTTTTTCATGACTCGACAAATCTGCCAGCCGAAATCCGCATAAGTTTGCGTCGCCGCCCAAATCGTAAACATTAAATGATGGGATGACACTGCCTCCATTCTGCCTTGTGCAATCCAAGAATCAAATTTGGCGATGATCATTTCAGACTGTTGTTGCAACTCTTGCTCAATATCTTTGGGAAGCGATTGCCCACCCGACATGACTTCATTGGCAAACACTTTAGAAGCATAGGCATGATCCCGTGAGATCATCAACTTGGCTTGAATATACGCGGTTAAGGCTTCAATCGGGTCATCCAGCTCTTGGATAGGTTTCGAGGCTTGCAATAGCGGTTCGGTGACGCTTTCTAATACGGCACGATAAAGGTTATCTTTGGAATTGTAGTAATAATAGATATTGGGCTTGGGAATATTCGCTTGCTTTGCGATGTCTGCAACCTTAGTCGCCGCATAGCCGAACTGGGCAAAATACTGGCTGGCGGCTTCAATAATGGCCGTTTGATTGCGCTCTCTTACTCTCGCCACAAAGACACTCCTTGTTTATCATTATTTTCAAGATGATAGTTTCCTTAAGTAGTGTTGTAACATAGTCGATAATAAATTCACCATTTTTTCTGTCTATTTTTATCATTGCACCTTAATTCGACCTTTCTCAAACGCCAAAAACAAGCACAAAAAAACCCGAATCGTTCTGAGACTGCTTGTACTTATGTTGCACACAAAACATAAGTCACTCATCAGAACCATTCGGGGCGCACCTAAAGGAGACAAAAAAGTGCGGTAAAAACTGAGTTATTGCGACGTGATACCCTCATTCCCAAATATGACAGCACCACGCAAGTCCAGTGCAATCACTCAGCTATAACGAAAAGTGAAATCGATGATAGATACCCATCATGATTAAAGTTGCTTGATTAACATTGCCATAAGGCGAACGAATAATGTCAATCACGCAGCCACTTCAACCAGGTAAGGAATCATTATTCACCGCGAATATTGTGATTACCACGTGCCTCAATCGCTTTGATCAACGCAGAGTGATCCCAACTTGAACCGTCCATTTCAGCACATTCAGTAAAGAGTTGCTGCGCTGTCGCGGTATTAGGCAAATCCAAACCGAGTTGTTTGGCACCCGTTAGCGCCAGATTCAAATCTTTTTGGTGTAATGCAATTCTAAAGCCTGGATCAAACGTACCTTTCACCATGCGCTCACCATGCACTTCTAAAATTTTAGAATTGGCAAAACCACCCATGAGTGCATTACGAACTCGCGCCGGATCGGCACCCGCTTTTGAAGCAAACACGAGCGCTTCCGATACTGCTTCAATATTCAGCGCCACAATGATTTGGTTAGCGACTTTACAGATTTGCCCTGCGCCATTTTCGCCCACCAGCGTAATGTTTTGACCCATCACTTCAAACAGAGGTTTCGCTTGCTCAAACGCCGCTTCGCTGCCACCGACCATAATGGTCAGCGAGGCATTGATCGCCCCAATTTCACCACCCGATACTGGTGCATCAAGATACTCTGCTCCGCACTCTTTGATTTGCTTGGCGAACTCTTGCGTTTCAATCGGCGCAATCGAGCTCATATCGATCACTAACTTGCCTGCTGATAGCCCTTGAGCAATGCCATTGTCGCCAAATAGCGCATCGGCAACATCTGGTGTATTCGGTACCATAGTGATAATAATATCCGCCACTTGAGCGGCTTCTTTACCACTGTGTACCACGGTTGCGCCGCCATCGACTAGCTCTTGAGGTGGAGCCACAAAGTGATCGGAAACCACCATTTGATAACCCGCTTTTTGTAGATTAAGCGCCATTGGTTTACCCATGATGCCTGTACCAATAAATGCAACTGTTGGTTTAGTCATAATCTCATCCTTAAAATACGTTTATTCTTAGTCTTGTTATCTTTTGTTATCTCTATTTAGGCTAACGCTTTCATCCAACCTAAGCCTTCAAGAGTGGTGGTTTTGGGCTTATATTCACAGCCGATCCAACCGTCGTAACCAATGCTGTCTAAATGCTTAAACAAAAATGGGTAGTTAATCTCCCCCGTCCCCGGTTCGTGACGTCCTGGGTTATCAGCCAACTGAACATGTTGAATTTGAGACAAATGCTCACTTAACGTTGGGGCCAAATCCCCTTCCATGATTTGCATGTGATAAATATCGTATTGCACTCGTAAATTATCACTGCCTACTTTGTCGATAATGTTTAACGCTTGTTGGGTGGTATTTAAGAAAAACCCAGGAATATCACGCGTATTAATCGCTTCAATAATGAGGCTAATGCCATTTTCTTTCAGTGCCGCCGCCGCAAAGCGTAAGTTACTCACAAACGTCTCTTCCGCTTGTTGTGGGTTAACACCGTCTGGCACGATACCGGCTAAACAATTCACTTGTTGGCAATCCAATACTTTGGCGTATTGAATTGCTTTGGTGACACCTTGTTGAAATTCATCGACACGTTTAGGGTCTACCGCAATACCACGGTCACCATCTAGCCAGTTACCCGCAGGTAAATTGAACAGCACTTGTTGCAAGTTATTATCGTCTAATACTTGCTTAATGGTGCTCGCTTCAAAATCGTACGGAAAGAGATATTCCACACCTTGAAACCCTGCTTCCGCTGCTTGTCCAAAACGTTGTAAAAAATCAACTTCGGTAAAGAGCATTGATAGATTTGCCGCAAACTTAGGCATTGTCTTCTCCTTCTTATCCATACCTTGACTCTTCGATGCTGCCAATACAGCAGCACCGACTCTTTAAGGTATTTCTCTCTTTAATTATTGGTTAAAGGTAATCGCTGTTGGGGCATCACCTTCTTCATTTGCAAGGCTTTCAAACTCATTGATGCCGTCAATTTCAACGCCCATCGCAATGTTGGTAACGCGTTCTAAAATGAACTCAACCACCACAGGAACACGATGTTTTTCCATCAGTTGTTTCGCTTCTTCAAAGGCGGCAGGAGCATCTTCAGGGTGACGCACTCGAATTGCTTTACAGCCAAGGCCTTCAACTACAGCAACATGATCCACCCCATAACCTTCCATCTCTGGTGAGTTTTGGTTTTCAAAAGCCAACTGGACACAATAATCAATATCAAATTGACGTTGCGCTTGACGAATCAAACCAAGGTATGAGTTGTTAACGACGACGTGGATATAAGGCAGGTTAAATTGCGCACCTGCGGCCAATTCTTCAATCATGAATTGGAAATCATAGTCACCAGAAATCGCCACAATTGGACGGTTTGGATCGGCCGCGCGTACACCTAAAGCCGCCGGAATTGTCCAGCCTAATGGGCCGGCTTGACCACAGTTAATCCAGTGGCGTGGTTTATACACATGTAGGAATTGCGCCGCGGCAATTTGCGACAAACCAATGGTGCTGACATAACAGGTATCTTCACCAAACGCTTTGTTCATCTCTTCATAAACACGCATTGGTTTCATTGGGACTTCTTCAAAGTGTGTTTTGCGTAATAATGAAGCTTTACGCTCAATACACTCGCCAACCCAGTTCGAACGATCTTTTAACTTGCCAGCGGCTTTCATTTCTTTGGCCACTTCAACAAACAAATTCAAAGCAGATTTAGCGTCTGATACGATGCCAAGGTCTGGGCAGAACACACGACCAATTTGCGTTGGTTCAATATCCACATGCACAAATTTACGGCCTTGGGTATACACATCCACCGAGCCGGTATGACGGTTTGCCCAGCGGTTACCAATACCCAATACAAAATCAGAAGCCAACATGGTGGCATTACCATAACGATGTGACGTTTGTAGCCCCACCATACCTGCCATCAGTTCATGGTTATCCGGAATACTGCCCCAGCCCATTAAGGTTGGAATAACGGGAACATTTAATATTTCAGCCAATTCTTGCAGCTCAGCGCTCGCACCGGCATTAATCACCCCACCACCAGAGACAATCAGAGGTTTCTCTGACTCCGTTAACATGGTTAAAGCTTTTTCAACTTGTCCACGAGTTGCACTCGGTTGATACGGCTCTAAAGACTCATAAGTATCGATATCAAACTCAATTTCAGCTAATTGCACATCGATCGGTAAATCAATTAATACCGGTCCTGGGCGACCTGAGCGCATAATATGGAAAGCTTGTTGGAATGCACGTGGCACCAAGGCCGGCTCTAAAACAGTTGTCGCCCATTTAGTGACAGGTTTGGCGATCGATTCAATATCCACCGCTTGGAAATCTTCTTTATGTAAGCGAGCGCGAGGAGCTTGACCTGTGATACATAAAATAGGGATAGAATCGGCAGAGGCGGAATATAAGCCAGTAATCATATCCGTACCCGCCGGGCCAGACGTACCGATACACACACCAATATTTTTATCATTAGTACGGGTATAACCTTCCGCCATGTGAGAAGCACCTTCCACATGTCGAGCTAGAACATGGTCAATCCCGCCAATTTTTTTCATTGCAGCATAAAATGGGTTAATTGCCGCGCCTGGTACGCCAAAGGCAATATCAACCCCTTCCTTTTTTAGTACTTCTACAGCGGCTTCGATTGCTTTCATTCTCGCCATAATCCAATTCCTTTTATTATTGTATACAATTAAAAATACACTACAGAGTCTAGACTGTCTTTATAAAATTGTGCAAATAAAAAACAAAAATAATTGGATTTTTTTACATAATTTTAAGATAAGTAATTAATTTCAAATTATAAAATCCTGATCCAACCAGTAACTCAGCAATCAGTGGTAGCGCACAAAACGTTAAATATTCTTTGATCTTTTGTAAAAACGAGGATATACATAGACAAGAATTAAAACATTAATGTACACAATCTTGTTTAAGAAACATGTTGTTTAAAACCGTTAATATTTAAAACGGTTAGTATTTAAAACTGATTATCTTTATGCCTGAGAATGTTGGCGTTGAAGGAAAGCACAGAGTCAAGACGACCTTATAAGGTGAACCCACTATTCGGTCGCATGCGGTGACTCAGCAGAACTGCAGCTTCAAGTTTTAAAGGCGTACGTACGAGAGACCAAATTTAAAGTATGAAAATACCCCAACCTTTTTATACCTCTCGTATTCAATGCTCGTAAATGTTCATAAAGGAGACGATTATGCACAGCACTGAGGACCGTGAAACAGCGATGCAAGCCCAACAATCAAGAGCCATTGAAGTGGTTGGAGAGCTGAAATCAGAACAACAAAAAGCCATTCTTTCTGAAGAAGCGTTAAACTTTTTAGATGCTTTAGTGACTACGTTCACTGCACCATTGAATGATGCGCTGCAATTGCGTCGCCAGCGCCAAGCTCAGTTTGATGCAGGTGAATTACCAGGCTTTCGCGATGACACCAAGGCCATTCGAGAAGATAAATCTTGGAAAGTCGCTCCGATCCCTAAAGTTTTACAAGATCGCCGCGTTGAAATTACCGGTCCTGTTGAGCGTAAAATGGTCATTAATGCGCTCAACTCTGGTGCTAAAATCTTCATGTGTTGTTTTGAAGACGCCTCAGCGCCAACTTGGGACAACATGCTAGATGGTCAAATTAACTTACGAGATGCCAATGATGGCACCATCAGTTATTTTGATGAAAAGAAGGGAAAACAATACGATTTAGTCGCAGAGCCTGCTCAACTATTAGCTCGCCCACGTGGTTTACACCTTCCTGAAAAACACATTCAATATCAAGGCCAAGCTATTGCCGGTTGCTTGATGGATTTCGGCTTGTACTTCTTCCATAACTATCAAACCCGCGCGCAAAAAGGCGAAGGAGTTTATTACTACATTCCAAAACTGGAAAGTATGGAAGAAGCCAAGTGGTGGGATGATGTCTTCCGTTTCACTGAAGAATACTTCAAGGTCGAGATCGGAACCATTCGTGCCACTGTCTTGATAGAAACCCTGCCTGCTGTTTTCCAAATGGAAGAGATGCTGTACGTCATGCGTGATCACATTGTCGCCATGAACTGTGGTCGCTGGGATTACATTTTCAGCTACATCAAAACACTGAAAAATCATAAAGATCGTATCCTGCCAGACCGTCATAGTGTGGGCATGGATAAACCTTTCCTCAACGCTTATAGCCAATTATTAGTCAAAACCTGTCACGCTCGTGGCGCGTTAGCAATGGGCGGAATGTCAGCCTTTATTCCAAACGCCGACCCACAAGTAATGCAACAAGTATTGGCTAAAGTAGAAGAAGATAAAAACCGTGAATCATCGAATGGACACGATGGCACATGGGTTGCGCATCCAAAACTTGTCGATGTTGCGATGGGTATTTTTGAAAACAAACTTGAGGGCAAAATTAACCAAGTCGATTTTGACAGCAGCTATGTCGGTGACATTACTGCCGAACAATTACTCGAGCCGTGCCAAGGCCCTCGTAATGAAGAAGGCTTACGTAAAAATATTCGTATTGCGCTTTATTACATTGAATCTTGGATCAGCGGTGTAGGTTGTGTGCCAATTTATGGCTTGATGGAAGATGCAGCAACGGCCGAAATTTCTCGCGCCAGCATCTGGCAATGGATCAAGCACGGCGTACAACTTGATGATGGCCAAGTGGTAACAGAGGACTATTTCCGTACTCTGTTGGCAGAAGAACTAAACACTATCAAGCAAGAAGTTGGCGAGCCACGTTATGCTCAAGGACGATTTGAAGAAACGGCCAAGATGTTCGATGTTTTATCGACCCAAGACGATTTTGCAGAGTTCTTGACACTACCAAGCTATCCTCTTCTTCGTTAATAACCCAGCTTACAAGAACACTCTGTTTCAACGAGCCAAATTTGCAACAGAGCGTTCTTAGTAAGCTGATACCAACGTCATCCATATTAATCATGGCGTTGGTATTTTAATGAGGATCCTAATCATGAGTTTGACACTGCAACAAGCATTAAGTATTACCCAAGGTGCGTTTAGCGCCGCCTTAGACTTAAAAAGCGCCCCACTCACTGTGGCTGTTTTAGACAGTGGTGGCAAACTGGTTTCCCTACAGCGGCAAGATGGTTCAAGTATGATGCGACCCGATATTGCCATAGCCAAAGCTTGGGGAGCACTGGCATTAGGATGCTCATCACGTAAGCTCGCCCAAGATGCGGATGCCCGACCTGCATTTATTTCTGCAATTAATGTACTCGCACATGGCAATATGGTTCCCGTCCCTGGTGGTGTTTTGGTTCAAAATGAATTAAAACAAGTATTAGGTGCCGTTGGGATCAGTGGAGACCTCTCAGATTTAGATGAAAAGTGCGCATTAGAAGGTATTTTGCATGCAAATTTGTATTCATCTGACACTTAGATAAACTAAGGTCTATAATGTACAATCTAAGGGCGATTCTTTCACATCTTGAACGCCCATTTATTTTCAGCAGATTAGGTTTTTAGCAGATTAGGCCATGACAAAACTCAGTAAGTTATCCAATACTAAAATTCAGGCGAAAGCCAATAACCAAACTCAAGATGATGTGGTGTACTGCCACATCTTCGATGCTATTCTAGAACAACGCCTCCCACCGAGTACCAAATTAAATGAAGAATCATTAAGTGAAATCTTTGGGGTGAGCCGCACCATCATTCGTCGTGCATTATTACGTTTATCGCTTGAACAAGTAGTTGATATTAAACCTAACCGTGGCGCAACGGTTGCCGCACCAACGATAGAAGAAGCCATTCAAATCTTAAAAGCCCGTGAAATTGCTGAATTAGCGGTCACTGAGCTGGCGACTGAAAACTGTCATCCTCAACAGATGCAAGTCTTGCGTAACCTAGTAACCAGTGAAGATGAAGCCATTGCTAACGGGGATATTGGCCGCGGTATTCGCTTATCCGGTGAATTTCATATTGAGTTAGCTAAGATGGCAAAAAATGGCCCCTTACTGCATTTCTTACGCAGCTTGGTATCTCAAACCTCGCTATTAATTGCGCAATATGAAGGGAGTAACAACAGCAACTGCTCTCAAGATGAACACAGTAATTTACTTAATGCGATTGAGTCAGGTGATAAAGCGAAGGCGCATGAGCTGATGGAGCACCATTTACAGCACATTAAAGCGAATTTGAACTTAACCGATGACGCTACCTCTAGTGATTTACATGTAGTGTTCTCAAACATCATTCGTTCACGCGCATAATCGAGCATTTGCTTAGCAATATTCAATAGAATGACTAAAGGCAGTGTTTAATCACTCTGCCTTTCTGATTTTGTGGGAGTAGTATAAGGAATCATGGTAATTATCTTGATCACTTCTCAAACTCGTTGTTGGGCAAAACCTTAAGTGTTTGTTATAACCATCTTTCCATACATAAAAGGTCCCAAACCTCACCGTCGAAAGAACGAGAGCCATTTTCATGCGCTGTAACGGTAAAACCAAGCGATTCATAGCAATTTCTCGCAACTATGTTTCGTTCGAATACAGCTAGTGATAGCAAGCTAGCGCTGTATTTTTCTTTTGCTAGATCGATTAATTGACCAAGCATGCGCTTTGAAATGCCCTTTCCACGAAAGCTGTCCGAAACAAATACGCGGCAAATCCTAAAGTGCGACTCTGAAACTTTGAATAGTTCAACATAGCCAGCGCTCTGACCAGAGACAACAAAGATAAACGGAAACACTTGCGCTTGGGAACAGTGTTTAGAAATTTGTAATGAATCCAATGGAAACTCAAAGTTTGGACCACCCCATTGATAATTCAATTTATCCGAGTCGATCCAACCGATAAGCAGGTCATGATCTCCCTTTTCAAATGCTCTAAATTCCATTTTTCCCTCTAAGGTTATAACGAGGCTGTAGGGTTTCCACCACCTCTTTTGTTCTTTATTTCACCACAATATCAGCTTGAAGGCATTATTTGGTTATGATCTAATCTAAATTATTCATAAGAGCATACCGTTATGCCCAATTTCAAACCTGAACACTCAAATCAAAATAGGTTTGTGCCTATTATCATTGATGAACAACTAATACCAGGCACTATCGAATATGTGATTTCCCATATCGTAGATCGTAGATAACCACCTTAATTTATTCATAAAATATGAACTTATCTCATATTCACTCAGCATAAAATGCGGAAATAATCCGTATAGTTCACCAAAGCCAACTCGTGATAAAGAACTGTGTATTGAACCAGCCCCTAAAAGTTGTTTACAGGAGTCAACATAAGGGAAGCGGAGGTGGGGTTAGTTAGGCCAAATAACTTTTGGGATAATATTGAGAAAAAGGCAGAGTACCAATGTGAAGTGGTCTCTGCCTTTTTGGTAGAAGAGTTTATTACTCTCCGTCGATTGTTATTATGTTTTTTATTATAGCTGGCGCGGTATTACTTATGATGTAACCGATTTTGTAAGCGTGATTTTAATGCACCATCGGGTAACGCCGCAGCGTGCATTTCCAACTCATGCCAATCTTCTTCACTAAAGCATTGGTATACCTGAGCGATCAGCGCTTGTTTTACTTCATCTTCCACAAAAGCAGCTTCTAAACCACACAGGGTGACATCAAGTAGCTCTACTCGAGAAAAACCAAAGACTTGTTCGGCAATGCGGTACTCTTTCGCCACATCGGTGCCAAATAAGCCGGCATCATCGGTATTGATCGATAAACGAATCCCTTTTTCGTACAAACGACGAAGTGGGTGATGATCCAACTTCTGTCCAAACTCGGTAACCAAAATGCGGTTACTGGTTGGCGCAACTTCTAAAGTAATGCCATCTTGAATCAATTGTTCAATCAAGGCATCGTCTTTAATGGCGGCAATACCATGCCCAATACGTTTAGCCCCAAATTGAATCGCTTCACGAATACTTTCTGGGCCACGAATTTCACCGGCATGATACGACTTTGGTAACGGAATATTGTCGACTAATTCATGCACATAGATGAAATCGGCAAATTCTCCAGCTCTTTCATTTCCGGCAATATTAAACCCAGCAATGCTGTCTCTTGGGTTTTGTGCGATAAAATCAACGCTCAAATTTAAATGTTCAAGGCTCAAATGACGAACGCCACACGCCTGCAAACGCGTTTCGGTACCGTATTCAGCTTTCACTTCGCGAATGGCTCTTTCGATACCTTCCATGAAATCGTGATATTGAGCGGCATTTAACGTGACCTTCCCTTGCTCATCTTCTTGTGAACACAAGTGAAAGGCCGATGTGATCATTTCACAATAAATCATGCCTTGAGCAGCATTACGGCTTAAGTAATCTTTCATGATCAGATAATAATCATCCGCATCACGAACCAAATCTGCCACTACATCATAAGCCGTTACAAACTCACCAAAATCGGTTTCATCGTATTGATAACGACCATTAGGAAACTCATTTTTGTCATAGCTACCTTCCGGGTATAAAAAATCATCCGGTAAGCTAACATTGTGTTTTTTCGCTAAGAGTAAAGCCATTTCAGGCGTCACTGAACCTTCAATGTGCTCATGCAAAATGACTTTAGGGAGAAGACTGCCCATTGTTTTTTCCTTATATCTCGTTTAATCGGTGCTACTTTACTGTTTCCGCCATTGATGACCAATCATTATTTTACTTACTGATACACAGCAAACGTTTACTTAAAATAAAAAAGCTTAGGCGTCTACCTAAGCTTTACATTTTGATGAATGACACAGTATTTCGTAACCGAATATCATGAAAATAGACTATTTTTGGCGACTTCGTTGGGACTTTTTACGCGCCAGTTTTTGCAAACGCTTTTCTTCCATTAGCTTGACGGCATCGCCACCAACATGCACTTCACCACGCAACTTTGCCAATTGAACTTGTTTTTCACGCTCGCGAAATCGCCCTATTTGCTCTTCATTATGATGACCAAAACAATGTGGACAACTGACTCCTTGCTCAAATTGTGGTGTCGCTTTATCGGCCGCAGTGATAGGTAAACGGCACGCATTACAAAGCTCATAATCACTTTTTTCTAAGCTGTGATTTACCGCAACCCGACCATCAAATACATAGCAATCCCCTTTCCAAAGGCTTTCTTCTTCAGGGACTTCTTCTAGGTATTTTAAAATGCCACCTTCTAAGTGATACACCTCTTCAAAACCTTGTTCTTTTAGATAAGCCGTCGATTTTTCACAACGAATTCCCCCAGTGCAGAACATGGCAACTTTCTTATGTTTTTGCGGATCCATATTCTGTTTTACGTAATCAGGAAATTCACGGAAAGTATCGGTTTTAGGATTAACCGCGCGTTCAAACGTTCCTAATTCAATTTCATAATCATTGCGGGTATCCACTACAAATACTTCTGGATCTGAAATTAACTGATTCCAATCTTTCGGCTTCACATAAGTACCGACTACTTGTTTGGGATCGATACCTTCAACCCCCATAGTGACAATTTCTTTTTTCAATTTCACTTTAGAGCGATTAAATGGCATCACTTGATGATAAGACTCTTTATATGACACATCCGCTAAGCGTTCATCTTGTCCAAACCAAGCCAAGAGCGCATCAATTCCCTCTCTCGAAGCAGCAACAGTACCGTTAATTCCTTCCTGAGCCAGCAATAGCGTGCCTCTAATCGCATGCTTTTCCATCAACGCAATTAATGGTTCTCTTAATGATTGATGATGATCCAGTGCAACAAACTTATATAATGCGCACACAACAAACTGACTCATGAACTTCCTTAATAACAATGTAGAAACAATTGCCTGCATTGTACTTGAGAAATTTCTCAACAAATACTCACAGTTTGTATGCTTATTCAACTCAAAAACCCAATAACGGGCCGCCAAGTAAAATCATCGTCATAACTTGTTATAAATGCGTTAATTTATCCATCTGAGCATCGCAATAATTTATAAACCAGCTAAAGTTAATAAGTGCATCACATTTTGTATTTTTAAACGTTGAATTTCCCCCTCATTCTTTAGGGGCTCAAACTGGGCTAACATTGCTGTTGTTTTAGCACCTAAGGTTTACATATCTCACACATTAAGGAGTGAATATGACACAACAAACTTGGATAAAACCATTCGCACTTGCTTCATTTTTTGCCTTAGCTCTTGCGGCCTGTGATAATAACGCCGCAGATACCGCGCAAGACAAAATGGATACCGCGGTAGAACAAACTCAGCAAATGGCTGATGATGCAGCTCAAAAAATGGATGATATGGCTAACGATGTTCAAGATTCCGTCTCTGATGCCTCTGACCAAATGGGCGAACAACTTGATCAAGCGAGCGATGCCATGTCCGATCAAGCCGATGCGGCCGCCGATAAAGTAGATGATATGACCAATGAGATGTCGGATCACGCCAACGAGGCTCAAGATTCAATGAACGATATGGCCACCGATGCCGGTAACGCCATTGAAGATAAATGTGAAGAGATTAAAGAAGGCATGAACGCTGAAGATACCAACTGTTAATCGTTCTACTCCATGCCATTAAATAAAAACCACTGATTCGTTCAGTGGTTTTTTGTTATGAGAAAATATGATTAATCTCATCTGCAGATAGGTTAACGCTTATATACGTACTATTCGGTCATCCCCATTTACGCATAACGCTTATTAGACGGCGAAATACCGCTTTTCCTGACAATCTTTACCTGTTTGTTTTTATAAGCAGTGTTAAGAAAATAAAAAAGCGCACCCGAAAGTGCGCTTCTTTGATGACGAATTACTTAGTCCAATCTAGGATAACTTTCCCTGAAAGCCCGCCACGCATAGTATCGAAGCCCTCTTGGAAATCATCAACGCTGAAATGATGCGTGATAATTGGGGTTAGATCTAAGCCTGATTGAATGAGGCTTGCCATTTTATACCAAGTTTCGAACATTTCGCGTCCGTAAATGCCTTTGATCACCAAGCCTTTGAAAATCACTTTGGTCCAGTCGATAGCCATGTCTGAAGGTGGAATACCTAAGAGAGCAACACGACCGCCGTGATTCATGCCTTCCAGCATCGCGTTGAATGCTGATGGCACACCTGACATTTCAAGGCCAACGTCGAACCCTTCAGTCATGCCAAGTTCGCTCATGACATCTTCCAGCTTTTCATTAGCAACGTTAACAGCACGTGTTACGCCCATTTTGCGAGCCAAGTCTAGACGGTATTCATTAACATCAGTAATCACCACATGGCGCGCACCAACGTGTTTTGCGACAGCCGCCGCCATGATACCAATAGGGCCTGCGCCTGTGATCAACACATCTTCACCCACTAAATCAAACGATAATGCGGTGTGTACCGCGTTACCAAATGGGTCAAAGATCGAAGCCAAATCGTCAGAAATTTCATCTGGAATCTTAAAGGCGTTAAAGGCTGGAATCACTAAGTATTCAGAGAACGCACCGGTACGGTTGACACCAACGCCAGTAGTATTACGGCATAAATGGGTACGTCCACCACGACAGTTACGGCAATGCCCACAAGTAATATGACCTTCGCCAGATACGCGATCACCGATTTCAAAACCTTTCACTTCTTGGCCGATTCCGACAACTTCACCAACATACTCATGACCAACAACCATTGGGTATGGAATGGTGTTTTGTGACCATTCATCCCAGTTATAAATATGTACGTCGGTACCACAAATCGCGGTTTTACGGATTTTAATAAGAATATCGTTATGCCCCATTTCTGGCATATCAACTTCGGTCATCCAAATGCCTTCTTCAGGCTTTAATTTTGAAAGTGCTTTAATTTTCATATTCGTCGCTCCTGAATAGATGGCTTACGCGATAATGCCCATGTCTTTACCCACTGCGATGAACGCATCAATCGCACGGTCTAATTGCTCACGGCTATGCGCAGCAGACATTTGAGTACGGATACGTGCTTGGCCTTTTGGCACCACTGGGAATGAGAAACCCACGACATAAATGCCCTTTTCAAGTGCGCGCTCTGCAAACTCTGCCGCGACTTTGGCATCACCTAACATAATAGGGATGATTGCGTGGTCAGCACCCGCTAAAGTAAAACCGGCGTCAGTCATACGAGTGCGGAAATGAGCAGCGTTTTCCCATAATTTGGCGCGTAAATCATTACTTTCGGCCAGCAGATCAATCACTCGAATAGACGCAGCCACAATCGCAGGTGCCACAGAGTTTGAGAATAGGTATGGACGAGAACGCTGACGTAACCAATCAATCACTTCTTTTTTGCCTGATGTGTAACCACCTGATGCGCCGCCCATGGCTTTACCAAGCGTGCCCGTGATGATATCAATACGGCCCATCACATCGTTGTATTCATGCGTACCACGGCCATTTTCACCCATAAAACCCACGGCATGAGAATCATCAACCATCACTAGCGCATCGTATTTATCCGCTAAATCGCAGATAGCGGTTAAGTTTGCGACCACACCATCCATAGAGAATACGCCGTCGGTCACAATCAATTTATGACGAGCGCCCGCTTCATTGGCGGCAATTAATTGTGCTTCTAATTCTGCCATATTGTTATTGGCATAACGGAAACGCTTCGCTTTACACAAACGCACCCCATCAATGATGGATGCATGGTTTAACGCATCTGAAATAATGGCATCTTCTGCATCTAAAATCGTCTCAAATAAGCCCGTATTGGCATCGAAACATGAGGTATAAAGAATGGTATCTTCCATTCCTAAGAAGTTCGACAGTTTGCGCTCTAATTCTTTATGCGCATCTTGAGTCCCACAAATAAAACGCACTGACGCCATACCAAAACCATGCTCATCCATCCCTTGTTTCGCCGCTTCAATCAGCGCAGGGTGATTCGCCAAACCTAAATAGTTATTCGCACAGAAGTTTAAAACTTCTTCCCCAGTGGAAATAGACACTGCAGCCGCTTGAGCTGAAGTAATAACACGTTCAGATTTGTACAAACCTTCAGACTTAACATCTTCAATTTGTTGGTTTATTTGACTGTAGAATGCAGAAGACATGAAATTTCCTTTTAAAAATCCATCATGAATTGATTAAAACTATTCTAGTCTATGCTGATCCATACTATTATCCCTTCACATGGAAAAACATTAGTGAATTAAATTCACAAATTACCGTTAATTTGGAGTGTCCACATGCTCAATTCTCGCCTGATCGCGCTATTACCTGACCTTGCTACGTTTATCTTGGTGGTAAATAAGGGAAGTTTTACTGCCGCAGCCAAAGAGCTTGGCGTAACGCCATCGGCATTGAGTAAATTGATCACTCGCTTAGAAGCCTCTTTGAATGTCAAACTGTTTGAGCGCACTACCCGTACTTTGCAAATTACCCAGTCGGGAGAAAAAATTTATCAACAGTCGATTGCCATGGTGAATGCAGCGCAGCAAGCGGTTGATATCTCCAATGCGGAACACGAAGCGCCTGTAGGCACCATTACCATTGCAGCCCCAAAAGCTTTTCTGAGTATCATGCTACAACCCATCGTCACTCCTTTTTTGCAGCAATACCCAAATATCGAATTAAAGCTTAAAGTCTCTGACGGGGATATTGATATGCTCGAACAAGGCATTGATATTATGTTTCGCTTAACTGATAAGCCGTATGAGAATTTGATTTCAAAAGAGCTCGGAAAGGTCAATTTATCTTTATGTGCCAGCCCTGACTATTTAGCCTTAAAAGGCACGCCGTCTCACCCAACAGAACTGCGAGATCACGACTGTTTATACCTTGGTGAAACCAAAACCGATCATATTTGGGATTTTGTTAAAGGAAATGAAACCCACACCATTCCCGTTTCTGGGCGTTATGCGGTAAACCACTCGCAAATGAGGTTAAATGGCGTAAAAGACGGTTTAGGGATTGGTATTTTCCCTGACTTTGTCATCAAAGAAGCGTTAGCCAATGGCGATGTGATCCAAGTATTAAATGATTGGACCATAAAAGGAAATTATCACGGTGTGATCGCCATGCAATACGCGCCAAGCAAATACATGCCGACGCGTTTAAGAGTGTTCATTGAGTATGCGCTAAAGCATTTGCCGGTATAAGTTTCGAGTTTCGAGTTTCGAGTTTCGAGTTTCGAGTTTCGAGTTTCGAGAAAAAGTAAAACGCTTGATATAAATAACAGCCAACTAAACTTAATTGAGTGGTATTAAATATCAAGCAGTGACCAGCAAGGATAATGAACTAGGGTCTCATCACCTTATCATTCTTTGAATTCAGCAATTGGCGCGCGGCCTCTTAATGCTAAAAATTCCAGAAACTGTTGCGGGGTATGAGTGATCACTTTATCGCTTGGCATAGCCACTTTATCCAGCAGTGCACTGACTTTTTCAAACTTACCTAAATCATGACAAAAGTGGGCATCTGAACCTGTGGTAATAAAACCACCCACGTCTTTGACTACACGAGCGATGGCTTCACAACGTGCTTCGCTGCCAGCGCGACTTCCCCCCTTTAAAGAAGAGTTGTTCAGCTCAATCGCAACATGATGTTGTTTTGCACATAAGGCGACCTTTTCAAAATCAAAATCGTAATTAGGATTACCTAAATGACCTAAAGCATCGACCTTACCACTTTTAATAATATTTAATAATGCTTCAGTATGAGCGCGTTTATCACTTGGACGGAATACCGCCTCATGAAAGCTGGCAATCACCCAATCTAAATATTCGTAAGAACTTGGGTGCAGATCCACCTCGCCTTGTTCATTCATAATATTGGTTTCCACCCCGCGTAACACGGCAACGCCTTCTAAAATCCGTGGGATGACACGTTGATTATTAAAGAACCAATAATGTGGTGCACCAGGCATCGCGGAGGAATGGTCGGTGGTGCAAAACATTGCTAAACCATGTTGCTTCGCTGCTTGAGCATTTTCAATCAAGGTACTGTAAGCATGGCCACTGGCGTAGGTGTGGGTATGAGTATCAACAAGTATCTGCATGTTCCATTCCTCTATAAACTATCGTTGCGCCATTTTATCACTTTTGTTTTATTTCTATATGATAAATAAATGAAAGTACTCATTATTTAAATCGCAGGGTTGCTTGGTTAGCGTATTGTCAAATTTAAGAGTTACTATCAAATAATGAGTGCATCCCCTCCAAACAAGAGTAAGTTATAGAGAGCCATCACGCTCGCTCAATGACCATTAAGCTATCATTTATTTAAGTGGATTAAGAGGGATCTCTCTATGTTAAAGCGTAAACTGAACGCACTGACCATCACGGCGTTATTCTTTGTCTCACAATTAACTTTTGTTACACCCACTTTTGCTGAAACAACGCCTTATTCAACACCATCAACTTTAAGCAATACTCGATATCAACAAGATGCAGAGAGCATCAAACAGACTTTTGAAAGCCAGCTTTATACTTTAAATGCCACCACCGCCGGACATTATGGTTTACGCCTTTTCCGCCAAACCTTAGATCCCAAATACTCTGCGACCATTTGGTCTGACATGGCTCGAGTTGCCAGCACCTTAAATCAAATTGCGACGGAAATACAAACCCCAAAACAAGCAAAAGCTTACGGTGAAAATAGGTTAAAAGCCTATGCCAACACTGAAAAAGTTCGCCGTCAAATGCGTTTTGAAGCGACTAAAGATCACCCAGAGTATTTATTTCTTGGCATTGATTTATTAGGCAGTATGGCTCGCGCCGATGAATATGGTTTAAAACATAAATACGATAAACATTTACGCAATTTAATTCGTCAATTTGATTTCAAAACCTACGCAACAGACCCGGATATGATCAAAGCGTGGGCAGCTCAATTAGCGAATCAAGTTTACTGGTTGCGCCAACTTGGTGAGCAAGATGTTGTCAATGATTTCATTGAAACCTTTAAAAAAACCTACCCTGACAATCAAGATAAGCAATTAACCGACCAGCAATTTGCGAACAAAATCTATGGATTAACTCACATTATTTTTGCGGCGTCTGAATATTATCAGCACCCTGTTGATGCCAAAGAGTTTGCTTGGATTTATGATTATTTTGATAACAATATTGAGCAAATTCTAACTCGAACCAAAGAAGATGTGATTGCAGAAGTGGGCATCAGCTATTTATTAGCACAAAAATATCGCGCGCCAACGTTAGCCGATACACAAGCAACTATTGCCCATGCCATCGACCCCAAAATGAAGATGATTCCATCGACGGACGGTGATTTTGAATTAGCGAGTGGTGAGCATCGAAACGTACTAGCCATTATGTTGCTGCATTGGCAAGGTACTCATGAAGCTCCTACTATCACTGACCAGCCTTCCCTCTTTAAGGACTTACCTTATGGCTTAGTCAAAAAATAACTTTCGCTGCCTCTGAAGTAACCCCATAAACTATGGCTTCATTCGTTATCGTGCTCAATCCAATGGAATTAAGAGAGAAAAGCGTTTAAAGCAAAGAAACAGCCCATACTGATCACAGTCGTTGCAATCACGTTATGGGTTTTCCAAGCAATCACAGCGGCCAAGATGGCAGCGACTAAATAAGGATTTAACCAAGAAATAGCCAATGACTCATCATGAATAAAGACGATTGGGGCCCAAATGGCAGTCAAGACGGCAGGGCTAGAATAACTCAGCAAACGTTGTGCATTATGGTTTAACTTCACCGGTAACCTTGGAGAAAGAAACAAATAACGACTCAAAAACACCACCGCTGTCATCGCTAAAATAGACAATATAATCATGCGCCCTCCTCTGATTTTAATGTTTGAGAAGAGGAGCTATTATCCATTCCTGCTTTTTCACATAAGTAACCCGCCACCATCGCCAATAAACTGGCAATGATCAAACTCCCTTCTATTTGCCAGTAACTGAGTAATACCGACGCCACCAATGCGACCACCACTGCAACTAAAATGGGAATATTTTTAATGGTTGGAATCACAATGGCAATGAACGTCGCCGCGACCGCAAACTCTAACCCCCATTGATCAAGATTTGGGATTTGTCTGCCAGCCACAATACCGACTAAACTGGCTAAATTCCAAACGAGATAAAAACTCAACCCCGCCCCCAGTGCATACCAAGGTTCAAATTCTTTTTTACTTTGATGACCACACACTGCAAATAACTCATCGGTCAGTAAAAACCCGAGAGGTAAACGCCAGCGTAACGGTAATGGGCTGATTTTTTCACGCATCGACACGCTATAAAGAAAATGACGTGAGGTAATAAAAAACGTCGTTAATAGCATGGTCCATAAACCAACCTGCGCATCAAACATCCCGGTTGCAACTAATTGCGCAGCCCCCGCAAATAAAATCGCTGACAAAGCCTGGGCTTCAATTGGGGTTAAACCAATATCAATCGCGTATGAGCCGGCCAATAACCCCCATGGAATAACAGCAAAACTCAAGGGGGAAATGGCTAACATGCCACGCCACAAAAGGTGTGTACGAGATATTGATTGAGAAGAAATATCCATATAATACCACTCAACTACTGATAAGGTTCATGTAATAAACCTCAGCTGCGGATAACTAGAAGTCACTCGATACCGCAGTTGAGGTTAATAAGGTTTCATACCGACAACGGCACAATATGGCTTAACGAAACTTAACTAAAAATCCTCACATTAAGAGAAATCACTATCAATCAGCACCTCAAAACGAGGGTTTCCTCTTAGCATTTCAAAGTCTGTTTCATCGGCGGCGAGCTCTCTTAATGAGGCACTCGATTCAATCGCTAACACTAAATCATTGATTGCTTGTTCTTCTGCACCAAGACGAGAATACGCACAAGCACGTTGGTATAACGCATGCGCATTATTATCATCCACTTCCAATACCCGGTTACAGATACTTAACGCCCAGTGGTATTCTTGGATATCCATCGCCGCATCCGCTTTATGAGTTAACGCTTCAAGATCACCAGGACGTATTTTTAAAATTTCATCATAGGTTTCAATTTTTTGCTCTGGCGTTTGAGCACTTTGCGCCCGCAGCCATAAATTATGCACTTCGTTAATGATTTCAATTTCGCGGTTATTTTCCGTGATAATGCGAGTTTTACGTTTCAAATCACGCTCTAATGCACTGAATTTTTTCTCATAAGACAAGGTGATTTCGTTAAGACGTTTATCCGCCATTTCCTTGGTATTATGTTTGATTTCTTTAAGTGACTGCCAGCCAACTAACGCCACGAGAGAAGCCACACCAGCAATAATGTAGAAGAAATAGGTCACCGTAATATTGGAGTAATTTAAAGATTTATCCGCCACTTCCAACTCTCTGTCCGTAATCTGGATGGTGAGACGACGCTCTAAATCTTGTTGATCTATGCGTAGGGCTTTTAATTCATCGAGAATATATCGCTCCATCAAAGGTCGGTCGAGCATCTGCTGCTCTGAGTATTTCTGAGGCTCCTCCGCTATCGCTTGGCACGACATCAAGGTAACCAGCATTATCCATAACCACTTCATATGTTCGCCCTTTTTTATATTGAACCTCAGGCAATAAACCTTAACATAAATCCAACAGATTGATAGTTGCCCATTTAATGTGTTCGGAAATATTCATCCAATTTTTGAATTCAACATAATTGTTGTGCAATTAATTGCAGTAAAAACGTTTCACGTTCAATTGAGAGCCCTTTTTTAGGACTTTCTTTCATGGTTTTTATATTGTGTTCGATCGCGGTATGAATATTTATCCAAACTGGTTTCATACCATTTTTTATTTCATACGCTTCAAATCGTGTTGGCCCTAATTCACGGTCAACTTGGCAAGTAAAGCAATACGACAACATGTGAATGACATTCGCCTGATCTTTATGCCAAGGACGATATTCTTCATAACATCCAAAAGGTTGAATATCACGAATATGTTGCGCACCGGTTTCTTCTTGTAGCTCACGAATTAAGCCCGCAATGTGATCTTCGCCTTCATCAAGCCCACCACCAGGCAAGCTATAATCATGATAACGCTCGGTGTATAGCAACAAGATATCTTGCCCATGCATCGCAATCGCGCGAGTCGCCAATCGTTGAATAATTTGTTTAGATTCGATGTGCTCAACATCAGGGTGAACATGACAACAGAGTAATTTCATAAAATGCTTTATTCGCTTAATCTTGTTTTAAAGAAACAACAGACTCAATACACATGGCATCATGACGCCAATATTCAAAGGCGCAATCAATCTTTTCAGCTTGTTCATTGAAATGCACACGCTCAATTAAAGTAGAAGGACTCCCTGAGGTTGCACGCAACATTTGAGCCATTTCACCGGATAAAGAAGCCGCAGCCAGTCGGTAATAAACCTGTTGATAGTGTTGCTGATAATACCGTCGATAAAGCTCAGCAAGAGGCACCTCTAAGTTTTGTTTTAACAGTTCAGGAAAGCGATCGGCTCGAACATACTGAACGACATAAGCAACCGGCCTTTTATCTAAATGTAAGACACGCTGAAAACAATACACCTGGCTAAAAGGAGGCAAGTCTAAGAGTGTCGTGGCGGATTTCGTTGCCAACATTGATTTAGCGCTCAATAACTGAGTCGTTGCAACTCGACCTTGAGTTAACGCCATTTTTTCAAAATCAAAACCTTGCTGAGGGTCATAACGCAATGGTTCAGGTGAAATGAACCAACCTCGTCGGTCTTCTCGGTATACAACCCCTTCGGCTTCCAACAAAGAGAGCGCTTCTCTTAATGTCACACGCGTGGTCGCAAATGATTCCGCAAGTATTCGCTCCGAAGGCAATTTTTGACCAGGAAGTAACTGACCAGATTCAATTTGCTCAACAATCGACTCTTTAATTTTTATGTATTGCACAGTCTTCCTTTCAAAACACGTATCACTAAAGTATCTGGTGAAATAAAAACGCCTCACACAGAAGTATGAGGCGTATGAATAAAGTTTGTTGAAACGCTACTTAGTCACTACCCATAAAGCATGAATCATGGCAGGGAAGAAGAATAAGAAACATAAAACAATGTTAATAAGTAAATCTTTACCTACACCGCATTTCAAGAATACTGCTACCGGTGGAAGTAGCACAGCCAATATAATCGCAACCAGTTTGTTGTCCATAAGGGTTTCTCCAATCATCCAATAAAGTATTACTATCAAACATTTAAATAAAGATATCTACTAAAATCAACTCTCCAGCAAAGTTTTTTTCTCTTTCTGAATAAAGTTAACTTTTTATGCAATGCTCCAACTGTGCGTCATGGTTACGCCAGCACCTAACATTAGACAAACTGAGCAATATTTTTCAAGTGATTCTGAGACCGCTTTTTCAATGGCCTTTTCATCAAGCTCTTCACCGGTTAACTCAAAGTGAATATTGATCGCTGTGAATAATTTTGGCGCGGTGTCTCGGCGCTCAGAAGTCAGTTTGGCAACACAAGAGTGCACTTTTTGACCACTAGATTTTAGCCCATCCACCACATCAACAGAGCTGCAGCCACCAGCTGCCATCAATACCATTTCCATCGGACTTGGAGCCGTTTTACCACCATTACCATCCATAATGACAGAATGACCAGATTGAGATTCCCCGATAAATTGAAACCCATCAACCCATTTAACTTGTGCTTGCATATTAACCTCTTAGAGCATGCCGCTGATTAAATACTATCGCTTTTAATAATTGAATATTATGGCTTTTTAATAATAGTTTGACCGATCGGAGCGAGTGATATTAACGCCAATTTGATATGTTGAATACCAAAAGGGATCCCGATAATGGTCACAAAGCAGGCAACAGCAGACGTTAAGTGTCCGATTGCCAACCAAATACCAGCAAAGATAAACCATACGATATTGCCGAGCAATCCTAAAAAGCCGGTTCCAATATCATCTTTAAAGGTTAGCTCATTACGTTTGACCGCTTCTTTACCAAATGGAAAAAACGTAAATTTCCCAATCACAAAACAGGATTTCGCCCATGGAATACAGATGATACTAACGATACAAAGTAGACCCGCTAACCACCAGCATAGCCCCATAATGACGCCACCTAGCAGAAACCATATAATATTACCTATTGTGCGCATTTATTACCTCGTTAATAGCGTTGAGCAATTTTGTTCAACCTTTACCCTTTAACGTTTTATTATCAATGACTTGAATCATATAAAACGCCATTATCCCGTTAAAACGTTATCTTCAGGGTATTTCAATAATGTGGGTTGTGGTTTGGCTAACATATAAGCCAGTGTCAAAGGCCCAATACGCCCAATAATCATCACAACCACCATGATATATTTACCGGGCTCAGATAATTGAGCAGTCAATCCAGCAGAAACGCCCACCGTAGCAAAAGCAGAAATAACTTCAAACATCACTTGGCTAAAGGTTGCTTTTTCCGTCAGCATCAATATAAACATTGAGACGGTTAAAATGATGCCACTGACAACAATAATCGCTAAAGCTCGAGTGACTCTAGGCCAACCTATGGTGCGCCTAAATAAAACCGCATGTTGTTTTTGTCTTAAAAAAGCCCAAGTAGCCACAACGGCCACAACGAATGTAGACACTTTAATCCCCCCCCCGGTAGAGGTGGAACCTGCACCAATAAGCATCAGGACGATCATGATAAGTAATGCTGGCTGAGTAAGGTGTGCAATATCAACGCTATTAAACCCTGCGGTACGTGCCGTAGCTGATTGAAAAAATGCCGCTAACCATTGTCCACCTTCAGATAAATTGGCCATCGTTTCTGGATTATTATGTTCCAATAACCAGAACACCACCGTACCAAAAAGCAGTAACAGTGGTGTCGCCGTTAACATAATTTTGGTATGTAAATTGAAATAACGAAAACCGCGACGCCAATTTGTCGCAACATCCATCACCACAGTGAAACCAATACCACCAATAATAAACAAACCCGCAAGTGGCACCACTACCGCTGGAGCTGCCACATAACCCATCATGCTATCGGAAAAGAGTGAAAACCCTGCGTTATTAAAGGCTGAAACCGCATGAAATAAAGAATAATATAAGCCTTTTGTCCAGCCCAATTCGGGAACCCAAGTAAAAGCCAAAATGATCATGCCAATTAATTCCGCAATACAGGCAAAAATAATGATTCTGGTCACTAATTTTTTCAAATTGACGGTTCTATCTTGTCCTAAAGCCTCTTTTGCTACCGCTTGCTGTTTTAAACTTAAACGAACGCCAAAAAGATACAATAAGACGGCAGACAAGGTCATTTGTCCTAAACCACCAATTTGCATCAATAACATCAGCAATATTTGACCTTCTAAGGTAAAATGTTGCCCTGTATCGACAACCCCTAACCCTGTCACACTAATCGCAGAGGTTGCAGTAAAAAGCGCATCAGAAAAAGACAAACCTGATACCGAAAATACCGGTAAAGTCAATAAGATAGCCGCTGGAATTAAAATGGACATGAAGCTGCCCAAAATGATCTTAGGCTCTGACCATCCTTTCTTCTCACCATCTTGCTTAATCGTAAAGACTGAACCACGCGTTTCTAATAGCTTCATGAGCTCAACCCATTACATTGATTTCATTCTATGGGCCATCGCATCTTGTGGACCAATGATAAAGAGAATATCGCCCATCTCTAATGCGGTGTCATAATCGGGTGAATCCAAAATTTCAGAGCCTCGCTTAATCGCAAGCACTTTCATATCGGGGTCTTTACATAAAGACAAATCGCCCAACTTTTTCCCCATATTTTTCAGCGCAATAACAATTTCGCTGATCGCTAACCCACTACCAATATCGTGAAAGTCAAACACGCGTCTATCTAACATTTTACGAGCCACTCGAACGCCCATATCGCGTTCAGGTAAAATCACATGGTCCGCACCGATTTTTTGTAGAATCTTGGCATGAAATTTATCATTCGCCTTTACCCAGACGTTTTTTGCTCCAAGTTCTTTAATCACAAGAGTCGTCAAAATACTGGCATTGACATCCGAACCAATAGCGACCATCACCATATCGTATTCTTCAAGTTTCAATTCTTTCGCTGTTTCTTCATTAGTGCAATTAGCCACAACCGCATTAATGGCTATATTAGAAACCGCTCGTACCCTTTCTTCATTAATATCAACAGCAAGCACTTCTGCTCCCGCATCGCATAACTCTTCACAAACTGAACGACCAAAACGACCTAAGCCAATTATTGCAAATTGCTTATTAGAAGATTTCATAACAAGATAGCCTTTAAAAAAATAAAATGCCCTAGCACAACCAAATAAACGAAAAGTTCAGCAAACCCTATCAAGTATTTTGTTCAACACCAAATCATTATTAACCAAAAGATAAGAAAATGTAGGGAAAAACCTCTATTTTTAAAATATTTATCACGAAATTGTTATTAAACTTAAGACTGGCTCCCCCATTTGATTAATCCATAGAGCGGGTGAATCTATTGCCTTCATAGTAGAAAATGATTCAGCGCATCACTTCATTCATGATTGGTTGAGAGACTCGTCAAATTAACGATGCTATTCGAGCCTATTTTCAGCAAGAAAAACCATCAATTTACAATGTAAACTCATCAACCCAACCGTTAAAAAATAAAGTAACCAACTGATTTTTAAATATTTTAATGAATAGGCATTATGAGTAACATTGACTAGAATTAGCCTTCTTCTTTCAAGTGAACTTGTTTTATTTTTTCTAATAATGTTCGGCTGGCTTGCCCTAACGGATGCTGTGTAGACCAAATAAGATCAATACCTTGTTGCCAAGCTTGAGATTCAAACCCGAGATCCAAGCGCTTGAGCTGTTTCGAATGTACTAAATCACGCACCATATCTGCTGGTAACGATGCCCACCCCAAGCCACGTTGTAAAAGAGGAATAGTGGAATAAGCGCTTTCCGTTCTCCAAACCAAATCAGATACTCGCCAACGTGCGGTGTCTTTACCATATCGGCCTGATACTAAAAACTGACGTTGTCGCTCTAACATTTGCCAGGTGATTTTGGTTTCTTGCGCTAACACATGCTCCATGCCTGTCACACACCAAAACTCCAGCAACCCTAAGCCATGCACTTCGATTTCACCAGGATAGAGAAACTCTAACTGTTGCATAATGGCTAATTGTGCTCGCCCTTGTCGGATAAATTCCAACACTTCACCTTCATGGACATGTAAAATCTCCACTTCTACGAAAGGATACTCTTTTTCAAAATTGGCGAGGGCTTGTGCCACTGAGTAAGTCATTGCCATCGATTCAACCACCAAGGTTATTTTTTCTTCTAACCCCGTTTGATAACCGTCTGCCGCGGCTAGAAAAATACCGCATTCATTCAATATTCTTCTCGCTTTGACCAGCAACACTTCTCCATGCACAGTTAACTTAGGAGAGCGACTCGTGCGATTAAATAGCATGAGGTTAAGATCCGCTTCTAAATTCGCAACTGCAGTACTCACCACCGATTGTGCTTTGCCTAAATGACGCGCAGCGGCAGAAAACGATCCTTGTTCGGCCGAAGCCACAAAAGCTTGTAATTGTTCAATTGAAAATCGCACGGTTATTCCTTTTTATTGACTCAGGCTGTTGGTTCGCTCTCTAGCTTGTTCTCTCTAACGTGTTCTCTCTGATCTGGTTTTTATCTTCTTTCTTAGTTGCTGTTTATCTTGTGTGTTCTTTTATCCAAGACCTTACTTAGCCTATAAAATCCACCCTTCTATTTAAAACCCACCATCCTATTTAAAATTCATCTTTCCATCTAAAATATAGATAGTTAATAACTACCATATATCCAAATAAACATTAATAATAGCGGGATATGTCTCATATCAGACAATAAACGTCACAATGAAAAAGGTCAGAGAAAGTAATGCGCACTAAATTAGACAGAATCAGACACACAGTAGGCTTTGAATTATTAGGATTAATCATCTTAATCTTTGGTGTGAGCAAACTATTGGATATGGATACCGGCAAAATTGGTGTGCTGGCGGTGCTGTTTTCCATTATCGCAACCGTGTGGAATTATTTTTACAACATCCTGTTTGATAAAGTGATGGTAAAACGCACCGGTCACTTACATAAAAGTGCCAAAGTGCGCGTTCTGCATGCCATCTTATTTGAGTTTGGTTTGCTATTTATCACTATACCGATTATGGCTTGGTGGCTAAACATCACCATGATAGACGCTTTTATTCTTGATTTAGGAATGGTGGTTTTCTATCTGGTTTATGCGTTTGTTTATAACTTAGCCTACGATAAAATTTTCCCAGTACCACACAATAAATCGGCGGCTTGTTAACATCTATAAGCTTGTTAACATCTATAGGCTTGTGAATTTGTATCTATTAAGCGTTAAAAAAGCTCCAAATTAAATTAAATGCTATCAGCGATAATGCCAGTTTAAGCACAACATGGAAGTGCTTATTCGACACTCGATCGAGGACTTTTTTGCCTAGGTAAGTGCCAACAAACCCGACCACAATCATAAGCCCAATCACACCTAACCATTCTTGATAAGCAAACCCCAACAGCCCAAACACGACGGCTTTAATCACATGTTGAATCGACATAAAACAGGCCATCGTTGCGCCAAGCTCTCGCCGATCAGGCAGAATATTCTTTACCGTAGCAATCAAAAATGGTCCGGTCGCGCCCACAAACATAGTAAGAAATGCGGTAAACAGCCCAACTCCGATTAAACCATTACGCCCACGAAAACTAAGATTGATAGGAACCCAACTGCTGATCAAAATGAAGACGGCAAGGATCAGTTCTAAATATCGGGTAGGTAAATTCAACGCCAGGTTACCGCCAATCACAGCCCCAACAACACTACCGACAAAAAACCAACCTAAGAATTGCTTTTGTATATAGCGGCGCATTAATACGGCTCTTCCCGCATTTGAACCAAGTTGCACAATCGCATGAACGGGGATCACCGCAGCGGCCGGCATCATGGTGATCATAAAAGCAATGAGCGTCGCCCCTCCCCCTACGCCAATGATCACATTAAGCATTGAAGTCATACCGCTAAGGCCAATTAATGAGAAGAATTGAACCGTAGTAACGGAATCAGGCTTTAACTGCAACAATAAATCAATCATAACAACGCATCATAGCAACGGAAGACCGGATGAAAAATAGGAGGCGATTATAAACGATTTCAGCATCGAAAATAGGCCATACTGAAGCCTCATTATATACTGGTTATCACTCAAGCCTTTGATTACCACATACTGCGCTTCAGGCCACTAAGTTCAAGCAAGCGCGTCGATATTTCTTCAACCGATAATGTGGTGGTATTTAAATATGGAATGGCTTCTCGGCGAAATAACGATTCCACACGATTGAGCTCTTTTTCGCACTGTTGCTGGCTGGCGTATTCACTATCGGCATATCGCTCATGTCGAATCGCCATAAGCCGCTCGCTATCAATCGTTAAACCAAAGGTCTTAAAGCGATATGGCTCAATTTCTTTGGGTAAGGTTAATTTCGTCATATCATCTTCTATAAATGGGTAATTGACCGCTCGAATACCAAATTGCATCGCCAAATATAAACTGGTCGGGGTCTTACCACAGCGCGATACGCCTAATAAAATAATATCGGCTTGTTCTAAATTAGAGAGCGAGACTCCATCGTCATGTGCCAAGGTGTACTCCACCGCTGCAATTCGGTTTTGATAGCTGGCCAAATCTTTTTCAATACTGTGTGAGCGATGTAATTGCGGGCTAGGTTCTAAGCCTAAGTCACGTTTTAACGGCTCGACTAACGCATTCAATACGTCATATAGCAGCCCTTCTGATTGTTCAATAATGGCTTTAACTTCTGGCAGGACAATAGAAAAAAACACTAAAGGACGTTGTCCGCTTTGTTGATATTTTTGGTCAATCAAGTTTTTGACGTGCTCTGCCCGAGCCTCACTCTCGACAAAAGGTAAAGTTGTTTGTGAGATCTGTAATGGAAACTGACCAAGTACCACATGACCCAGAGTTTCCGATGTGATCGCTGTCCCATCTGACACATAAAAAACATCA